>JBAVVF010000133.1:0-15045 GCA_049697155.1 Anaerolineales bacterium | reverse complement strand
CGATATTCCTGCGTGAATTCACTATATCCCTTTTGACTGTACTCCCCGACTTCAGCAGTCACACGCTCAAGATCGTCTGGATGGATGATCGAAGCAAAAGGCACACGCCCGCTATAAAAATCCTGGGGGGTATACCCAAATTGCTGAATGTTGTCTGACACAAACTCGACCGGCCATCCCTATGCGGCGCGCCAGTGGAAGGCAATGGCTGGGCTGCGATCGACAATTTCCTCGAGGTTTTTTAAGTTGACCGGGACCTGCTGTGTTCGGCGTTTTGAAATGCTCTCTGCAATCACCAGGGAATTTCCATCCGAAAGCTTTTCTGCTTCGATTCCCAATGGCAGTTGTTTCCCGCTCTTGTGCCGGAGATGGCATTTGACTTTCAAAAGTTTACCCGTTTCCAGGTTCAGAGGATCGCCGTACCTGCCTTCTTTCAAGGAGATTAATTCGCCAAGGGAGAGGTGTAGGATTTCATCCCGTGTATAACCCAGCATTGCCGCGCCGGCCGGATTGACATCCATCAGGCGCTGCTCGGAATCCGCAATAAAAACCCCATCCGGCGACTGATTGAACAGGATGGTGCAAAGTTCCTGCGTGGCATGCTCCGGAGGAGCTTTTCGCTTGTGATGCTTACTGTTCATAAGCACTCCAAATTTTTCGTAGTTTATCGTTGGGTAAGCAGACCGGCGCTGAGCGGCCGCCTCGGAACAAAGTTATCTTTGAAGGCGACGGAGGCACGGGCATCAGGATCCTGAGTATCCCTGTCCCAGGGTAAAGTAAAACGTAGAACCCTGCCCGGGCTGGGATGCGATCCAGATCCGGCCGCCATGCACTTCGATAATCCTCTTCACGATGGTCAGTCCTACGCCTGTGCCATCGATCTCCGGATTGAGTTTGTTGAACAGACCAAAGATGCGCTCGTGGTGCTCGGGCGCAATGCCGATGCCGTTGTCCCGGACGTAGAGGACCGGCATGCCATGCTCTTCTCCACAGGTTCCGATCTCGATGAGCGGCTGGGTTTGTGCACCCATGAACTTGGCCGCATTGTCCAGCAGGTTCTGGATGACTTCCTGGAGGCGCTGGGCATCCCCAAACACGACCGGCAGATCGCCCTGGATTTTGACTTCGGTATTCTTCTCGCGCAAGCGCCCTTCCATCAGTTTAAGGGACTCTTGAACCAGATCGCCAAATGAGACATTCTCGGGCGGGTTCATGAGGCGTCCGATGCGGGACAGCTCGAGCAGTTCGTTGAGCAGGCGGTGCAGTTTGTCGGTGGCGGCGGCGATGCGCTGCATGTCCGCCTTCAGACGCTCCATGTCGCCCGAGATGACATCCTGTTCGATGTAGCCGAGGAAACCGCGGATGGTGATGAGGGGTGCCTTCAGGTCGTGGGAGACGGTATAGGTGAAGCGTTCGAGCTCTGCGTTTTTGGCTTCCAGATCCCGGATGAGAGTCTCGCGTTCTGCCTGGCTTTGCTTGCGCTGGGTGATATCCTGGAAGAGCACCTGGATGGCGGACCCGTGGAATGTGGCGAACGGTGTGGCTATCACCTCCACGTCGATTACTTTACCGTCCAACCGCACGTACTTTTCCTCAAGCATAGGTGCACTCGTTCGGGCCGTCACGGTCTGCGTGATGCGTTCTTTCACCAGCGGATGATAATCAGGGTGAATAAAGTCATAGGGTGATTTTCCCATAACCTGTTCGAGATCCGTCGCACCGAGGACTCGCAGGGCCGCCGGGTTCATATAGGTAATGACTCCGTCTCTGTTGATCCACATGGGGATTGGAGAGACCTCCACCAGCTGGCGATACCTCTCCTCACTTTCCCGCAGATCCTCCTCCACCTGTTTGAGCTGGGTAATATCGCGAATGATCGAGCCAAGACGATACCCCTCGTTTGTTTTGATCGCGAAGCTCATTTGTTGGACAACAACTTTCGTTCCGTCACGGCGGACCAGCATGACTTCCAGCGGCCTGTCAAAAAAGTCAGCCCGACCGGATTGGAGAGCCATCAGGATCCTCTGCTTCAGCTCTTCGCGTAATTCCGGCATTTGCCGGGTGGCAGGTAGTAAGTTGAGCTGGACATCCCACAGCGATACGCCGATGCTTTCCTGGCGCGAGAAGCCGGTCAGGCTTTCCTGGGCTTGATTCCACTCGATAATGGTTCCGTGTTCATCCGTGAAAACCAGCCCATCGGACGATTGTTCGACAAACAAACGGAATTTTCGCTCTGACTCACGCAGCGCTTCCTCCACCTGCTTGCGCTCGGTAATGTCGCGGGCAACGGCATAGATCATCCTGTCTTCTGGATAGGATCGCCATTCGATCCAGCGATAGGAACCGTCTTTGCAGCGGTAGCGGTTCTCGAAACTTTGAACTTGCTGCTGAGCCTTAAGCTGCCCTATGGCCGCAACGGTCGCTTCCACATCCTGCGGGTGAACGAATTCGAGGAGTTGCCGGCCTTCAAGTTCGGCAAGCGTGTATCCCAGCGTTTTTTCCCATTCAGGATTTAACCGATGGAAATACCCGTCTGTATCGGCAATGCACAGCAGGTCAAGGCTGGAGGTGAAGTAACGGTCCAGTTCCTGGGTTTTGGCCTGAAGTGCTTCTTCCACCTTCTTGCGTTCGGTGATGTCACGATCGATGCCGCGGTAGCCGGACAGCCTTCCCGTTTCATCAAAAAAAGGGACTCCACTGGTCTCCAATACGAGCAGCTGACCATCTTTACAGCGGGTAATCCTTTCCATTTTATTGATCGGCTTTTGGTGCAGTATATACTTTTGGTAAACTGCAAGGATGCGTTCCGCACTATCCGGGGGCATCAGGTCCGAAGGTGTCCGGCCGAGGATCTCCTCCGGCTCATATCCCAGCAAATCACGGACCTTGGGGCTGGCATAGGTGTAAACACCCCGCGCATCCACCTCCCAGACCCAATCACTGGTCGTCTCGATCATGGCCCGGAAGCGCTCCTCGCTCCTCCTCAGTGCATCCTTTGCGATGGCAGCTTCCACAACCGTGCTCGAGAGCGAATAGGCCATCACAAGGATGACCGCCAGATAGGCATATTCGATCAAATAAATGAACTGATAAACACCATTGGTTACCAATGTGTCGTGGAGCCCCGCGGCATACATGAGTCCGATTGCCAGGATGAGCGGCACGGACTCCCGTTTATAGCCGCGCCTGAAGTACCGGATGGCCATGACGAGAACATAAGTGCTGGCAAGCATCCCCAAAATGCCCTGGGCTGTTGAAAACGGACCAACTGTTGCCTCGTAATAAGTGATCGGCTGGATATGGGGCAGCACAATCTGTTTGATCGAAGGCTGGTCCACCAAAAAGGTCATTTCACTTCGATCCACCAGCTGAACGATAATAACAAATAGATAAAGTACCGAAAATAAAGGGATTGTAATGCCCGGCTTCCGGCGGGTGTAGTCAGCGACGAACCATAGGAATACGGGAACAAAGACTGCCAGTGCAATGAATTGTGCCCGCTGCCAGCGCACACCTTCGCTCAGCGAGGCGGCGTTATACAGGCCGGCGCAGAATGCGGCATAAAAAACATAAGCAAAACACAAAAGGGCAAAGGTCAGATCCTCGCGGTTTTGCCGGCGCCTCAAAAAGATCAGCAGATGATAAAAGCCAACATAGAGGGATATGGCGGCCATCGCGACCATGGGAATGGATAGTGTATTCATTTGGGCTTCTCCTGGATTGACCTTTTCTTTTCAAGATATGAACCAGGAACTAAAAGCAGATGATCGGCGCCCTTACCTGCTCGGATTCTCCCTTCAAGCCCGCCTTCTTTAATCCGGCAGTCGTCTCTATTTTCTGGAATAACCGTTAAACACAATTAATGTTTATTATACATGTGTTCGGAAAAACCGCTGAAATGCCCGGTTTACATGTCGCTGACAGCCTCTTTTTTCATTTTCCAGCGGACTGGTTGTAATGCCGGGGACCACGCAGTACAATGCTTATGGAGGCGAACATGACTCCCAATGATGATAATCCTGAAGAGCAGAAAAAAAAGAAGTACCTGTGGTTCGGATATGGCAGCTATGGCGGGGTTGGGGACCTGAATGCATTCCAGCCCGTCAACATTCGTGCCGATCCGGGAATATTCGACAAACTGTTCGAGCTATTCGGGGTAAAGGAAAAGTCTGAGGAGCGATCACAGGAAGACGAACAATAACACGGGGCTTCTGCAGCGTTACGGCTGCTTTGCCAGTCTTGTGATCATTTCCCCCAGGCGTTCCAGGGCCCGTTCCGTGGAATAGTTGAACGCGGCCGCATTCAGACGGATGAAGTTCGAGAACTGGTATGTTGCCGAGAAAACATGTCCGGGGACCAGGGTAATCCCGCCCTGCAGGGCAATCTTATACAACTCGAGCGAATCCACATTTTCGGGCAGCTGCACCCAGAGCACCAGTCCTCCGGAGGGGCGCGTCAGGCGCGTGCCTTCGGGAAAGTAGCGCATGACCGCGTCGGACATCAGCTCGACATTGCGGGTGTACTCGCGGCGCAGACGGCGCAGATGCTGGTCATAGCTGCCGCCTTCGAGGAACTCAGCAACCACCATCTGTGGCAGGGTGGGCGAGGGGCTGAGTGTAAACTTGAGCCACTCCACCTCGGCGCTGTAGCGGCCGGCGGCCACCCAGCCGAGGTGCAGCCCCGGGCTGATATCCTTGGAGAACGAGGAGACCAGGATCACCAGTCCTTTCGTGTCGAAGGCCTTGCAGACCAGGGGGCGCTTCTCGCCAAAGTACAGTTCGCCGGACACATCGTTCTCGATCAGCGGGATTTCGTGCCTGGCCAGCAGCGCCACCAGCGCTTTTTTCCGCTCATCCGGGATCCGGCTCCCCAGCGGATTATTGAAGTTGGAGATTACAAAGACGGCCCTGATTGGATTGTGCTCGATGGCAAATTCGAGCGCCTCCACGCTGATGCCGTCGCGGGGATGGGTGGGAATCTCGAGTGCCCGCAGTCCGTGCACTTCCAGGGTTTGAAACGCGCCGAAATAGGAAGGCGACTCGATCGCCACGATATCGCCCGGATGACAGACCGCGTGCAGGCTGAAGTCGATCGCTTCGGTCCCGCCGGAGGTGATCAGGATCTCGCCCGGCGAAAGCTGGCAGCCGGCGCTGACCATCCGGCGCGCGATCTGGGACCGTAATGTTTCCAGCCCGGGTGGGAAGTGATACTGGTGCGCCTTGACCCCCTGTTCACGCACGGTCTTCGTCATGATCTGGTTGATCTTCTGGATCATCTGGTTGTCGAGATGGGGAAGCGCCGCACCGAGCTGGACCAGGTCCGGGTTCGATGAATCGCGCATGAGCATCATCACCAATTCATGCAGACTCACCAGGCTGGGATCGCGGCGCGGCGAGGAGATTTCCGGTTCCGGCAGACGTTCCTCGGTGTGGGCCCGAACGTAGTAGCCCGATTGCGGGCGCGACTCGATCAGTCCCTGCCTCTCCAGCAGGGAATAGGCCTCGAGGACGGTGCTGATGCTCACATTTTGCTGCCGGCTCATCTGGCGCACGGAAGGGATGCGCGTCCCGGGCGCATAAGTGCCGCGGTGAATGAGCTCGGACAGTCGTTCAGCAAGTTCCTGATAGCGGAGAATTTTAGGGTTTGCAGTGGACATACAACCGTAACAGTTAGGGATATTTAGACCAGTACAGTTCATTTTACCACAAACTGTTATGGTTACACTTTACGTCATCTGCATCTGTACTGCTGCATGACCTTGTGTCATACTACGAGCATAGTGATCGGAGTTGAAATGAATTTAACGTCAAAAAACCCAAAGATTGAACTGCTCCTGCGCCCGCGCGAAGTGCTGAACCTGGATAACAGTCAGCAGCGCATGGCCATCGAGTGCACGAATGGTCTGGTCTGGGTTACCGCTGCCGGTGAGCACAAGGATCACATCCTTGAAGCCGGAAAACGCTACGAGCCCAGGACCAAAGGCGCCATTGTCATCGAAGCCCTCGACGAAGCGTGTGTGGATATCCAGGAAACAAAGTAACACCCGGTTTTGTCTACCTCCTCCAGCCTCTTTCGTGCCGCCATGGGGCAAAGGCACGGGAGGGGTATTTTAATTTAAGCAGCCTTGCGAAGGCTGCCCGAGAGGTATGAGCCTTCGCAAGGTTATTGCCCCAGCCGCTCAACCCGTTTGCGTACCAGCCAGAGCGGAATGAAGGTGAACCCTCCTGCAAACGTGCAGCCCAGGATTAGCCCGGCCAGATACCCATAGACCAGCGGCATTTCCAGGAATTGGACAACTCCCAACGGCGCAACGAACAGCCCGAAGCTGACCGGCAGATAGAGGATCGTGACGATCTGTCCAAAGCAGCCCATCGCGCCGCTGTTCATTTTGCGCGGATCTTCCCAGGTAAAGTTCGCACCGGCCACCCCAAATGCCAGGAGTATGCCGGCCATACCGGCCAGACACATTACGATCGCGAGAAAACTATAAATAAATTGCAGTATTGACAGTCCCTGCACGATGGTGATGAGGGTCAAAAAGAGAAAGCCAAGCCCCAGGGAGGGTAAATACGCGACCAGAAATTTCGAGGCGAGCAAATGCCAGACGCGCACAGGCGAAACTTTCAACATCCAGTAATTCCTGCCCTCCTGTGAAAAGCCCATTCCGGCCAGCCGCGAGAGCAGCATCCAGCCCACGAACAGTGACATCCCGACGCTGCTGTACGTCAGGACAACTCGAAATGAATTCATGAACCAATCAGGCGCCTCGCCTCTTCCGCCCGGCGGCTCTCCGCTGCCGCGCAGTATGACCAGCGTGTACACCAGCCCGAGAATAATGGGCGAGATCAGCTGGGAGAGGCTGCGCAGATCGCGCCGGAGCGTGAGAAAATCCTTTTGAAGGATGGCAAATACCGGCCGGGGAAGCAGGCGGGCCAATCCGACCCCGGGTGTGGTCGCGGCGCGGGTCCGGGCGGGCGCCCGGTTCTTTTTACGGGCGACGACCTGCATCCCGGCCCAGCCGGAGTAGTACAGACGCTGGGCCGTGACCACGGCAAACCAGAAGGTCAAGGCGGTCAACCCGATAGTTCCTCCGGCCAGGAGAATGCCCGGCAGCCAGCGTCCTTCCCCCACGGCCACCAGTCCCTGGCCTGCCCAGTTCAGAGGCAGCCAGCGCGTGTCCGCAAGCATCATCAGTCCGGAGAGACGCGTCCCCGAAAAATCGATATCCCGGCCAAAGGAGCCGGCCAGGTTGCCCATCTGTGAGCAGACGAAGGCAAACATCGCGCCGAAGAAACCAAGGATCTCTGCGGCCCGCCGGGGCGGCAGGACGCGCACCACCAGCATGACAAGCAGGGCGGAAATTCCCGCGGCGGCCAGCGCCAGGAGGATCATCAGCAGGATCACAAGCGGGTAGTAGCTGGGATGATAGCCATTGGAGAGCCCGAGGCCAAACAGCATCGGAATGCCGAACAGCGAAAAGAGGGCAAAGTTGGGCAGGACGGCCTGCAGCAGCTTGGTGATGAAGACCGCCCGGATCGGTACGGGGGTGGCCAGCAGAAAGTCCATGTCACCCGAAAGGTATAAGACCTGTAACAGGACGCCGAAGCTGGTTAGCAGTGTCCCGATGAATAGGGCGGTCAGCGTCAGGGTTGGGATGGAGGCCAGGATCGCGCCCAAGTCGAGCCCGGCATATTGAATAAACTCCGGGGAATGCACGAGTTCCAGCATCCAGCGGCTCAACGCCAGCAGGAAGTAGGCCAGCCCCAGCAGAAAGACCCAGATAACGATGATGCCGATCTTATTCCGGAGCCTGGCGTGCCGGAAACTGTTGTACGTGATGCGCAGACGCAGGCGCAGCAGCTTCCAGACGGAGGCCAGCACGCCCGCCTCGGCGGCCCGCAGCGAAGAGGAATGGATATTCATTTTAGAACGTCCGCGATGGCAGCTTCCTCGGCGCCGCCGGTCAGGCTGAGGAAGATGTCTTCCAGGCTGGTTTGACCGGTTTTATCCAGCGTGCGCAGTTCAGCCATGGTTCCCACGGCGACGAGCCGGCCTTTGTCGATGATCCCAATCCGGTCACACATGCGCTCGGCGATCTCCAGGATGTGTGTGGAAAGCATGACGGCCGCGCCGCGCTCCGCCAGCTGGCGCAGGATATCCTTGATCAGCCGCGCCGACCGGGGGTCAAGGCCCACGGTCGGCTCATCGAGGATAAGCACGCGCGGATCGTGCATCAGTGCAGAGGCCAGGGAGGCCTTTTGCTGCATGCCGTGACTGTAGGAGTCGACCGTATCGTTGGCGGCATTCGTCAGATCGAACATGCGCAGCAGTTCATCGGCGCGGCGGGCCGCCTGACTGCGGTCGAGGTCGTACAGGTCGCCGACAAATCGCAGCAGCTCGCGGCCGGTCAGCTTGGCATACAGGTTGGGAGTGTCGGGCACATAACCGCAGGCGGCTTTTGCCAGCCTGGATTGAGTCTGGATATCGTATCCCGCCACGTTGACCGTCCCCGAGGTAGGCTGGAGCAGCCCGACGATCATCTTGAGGGTGGTGGTCTTCCCGGCGCCGTTCGGGCCGAGGAAACCAAATACCTCTCCACCGTAAACATTGAAGCTGACGTTATCCACCGCGACCTTGTCACCGTAACGTTTCGCAAGATTCCGGGCTTCGATCAGGTTTTCAGACATAAATTCTCCGTAGGGCGGGATGGCATCCCGCCGCAACTTGTGTTTTCAATGAACTGTCACGCTATAAGTGACCTACACCTTACTTTCATAAGTCTCATCATCTATTTTATACGCAACCGGCTAAAAAAGGGTGTGAGGAACGAAATCTGTTGTCGCAAGTTTACACTGAGCCTGTCGAAGTGCTCCTCCTCGCACCGACATGACTGCAACTATAATCCACCCATGCCCAAATTCAAATGGATCGTCGTATGGATATTGCTGCTGCTGGCAGGCTGCCTCGCGCCGCCGACAGAGATCGCGCCCACTCCGGCTCCGTCAGCGACTGCCACTTTCACACCTGTCCCGCCCACACTGACGCTCACCCCAACGGTTACCCCCGTACCCACGCAAACCTCCACCCCGGAACCGTCCGGCTGTCAGAAGCCGCCGGAGGATTACACCCGTCTGGAGGTCAACAACGGCTGGACGGTCAACCAGCGCACCCTGGCCATGCTGGCCCATGCCCAGGAACTCTATGGCGGCGAAATCGAGATCAGCGGGCATGCCATCACCCAGGGCAGCTACCATGACAACGGGTCATATTCCTTTGGCACGCACCTGGGCTGGGGCGCGGTCGATCTCTCGGTCATGCGCCGCGGGACGTACACGGTGCTGTGGGATGACGTGGATCCGCTGCTGCGGGCACTGCGCGCCGCCGGCTTCGCTGCCTGGCTGCGCGAGTACGGTGAGGTGTACCAGGACTCGCCTATCCACATCCACGCCATCGCGGTCGGCGACCGGGAGCTGTCGGCGGAAGCCGAGGCGCAGCTGACCGGTCCGGCCGGCTATTTCCGCGGCTTCAGCGGCCTGCCGTTCCCGGAGGGCGGCACGCCGACTCCCGACCGCTACGGCGGTCCCATCATCTGCCAGTGGATGATCGATCTGGGGTATCGGGATTTACGGTAGGGGCAAAGTAGGGGCGAAGCACATGGTGCCCGTAGGGTATGCTTCGCCCCTACTGCGCGGAATCAATCATCCAGATATCTTCCAGCAGGGTTGTCTTTGTCTCAGCGGCGGGGTCGTAGCGCACAAGATCGAAGTTGTCCGTATCGAAGCGATATAACCAGCAGACAACGGAGCCATCTTCGAGAAGGTCGGGACAGTTGCTGTATTCCAGGTTTACGTCCTCCCAGTCCACGACGTTCGACGTTTTATGGAAATAGGCATAATAGAAATTCCGATAGGCGTTCTGGTCGCCCACCACGGAAGCCTCCAAATTAACAACGATGCCGGTATCCAGGAATCGGGCGTGTGGATAGAAGTTCTCCAGGTCAGGGCTGACCGGCATGTCAAAGAGCGGACGGTCTGCGAGGGCATCGTAGATGAAGAACGAAGTCTGGTCGCTGGACTTCATGAGGATATATTGTCCGTCGGTGGAGGCCTGCCCGGCGTAGGCTCCCAGGAGGCGGGCCTGACCGTCTGGTGTGAGGCGAAAGAGAGGGATATCTTCCTCCGTCAGCCCGGCATAGGTCTCGGCGGCGGCGGGTACGGCGGTTAGTAAGATGTAAGATTTCCCTGCAAATAACAAACTCTGGTCGGGCAGCAGTTGACTGACGTGGTCGTAGAAGGTCCCGAATTCGATGGTCCAGGGCAGATGATAGGTAAGCTCAGCCTCATTTCCAAACGGGGCGACCACTTTGATCTCGCAGTCATCCACACAGTTGACCGGGAAGACGGCACTCCTGCCATCTTTCAGCGGACGGACCGCCTGTGACGCATCGGTGAAGCTGGTCTGGTTTCCGTCGAGATCCAGGACGATGTTCCCGTTTCTCACAAACCATAAATCGCCCTGGGGCGAACCGTGTATGTTGAACCCCGAGCCGCGGGCGCTGTAGAGCGTACGGGCTTCGCCGGTGACGATGTCCAGTTCACGGAGCTGCATATTTCCCTCGCTGCCATTCAGATAACGCAGGTAGCGGCCATCCGGCGAGGCATGGACCCACGAGCGGTTATCGTTGTAGGGACCGCGGCTGACCGTCTTGTCGATTAACCGGGCGGTGAGGGCTGTCAGGTCCATGATGTAGAGGGGACCGGTATCCGGATTTACATTGCTGTTGCCCTGCGTTATATACGAGAAGACCACCCGGTCCGCCTGCACGGCAATGATTGCCCGGCTGGTTTGCGCAAGATTGGTGTCGAACGGGAAAGGCTCGGAGGGCAGGGCGATCTTCTGCATTCCATCCGGGCTGAGCAGATACACGCGCAGGGTATTGTCGTTATCCAGAAAAAGTAATGCGCGTTCATGGTCGAGGGCCATGGACGATGTATATGAATAATCCGGCTGATCCAGGGCGCCGATCTCGCGCCGCTCGCCGAATTGATTCACGGCGAGCACCTTGTCCGTCGCCGGGTCGACTGCCCAGTACCAGTGCGCAGCCTCAGGAACAGGAGTGGCTGTGCTGGTCGGTTCGGGGAGAGGGGTGGCGGTGGCTGTGTTTTCCCCAGGGGCAGTTTTCACAGGTTGTGTAGGCGCTGGTCTGGCTTGTTCTGTGGGTGCGGAGGTGGATGGGCCGGGACTCGCACAGGCGGATATGAACATGATCATTACAAATAACAGGGCTAAAATGCGTTTCAAGGTTCCTCTTTTCAGATAAAACAATAAAGGGCAGGAATAAGCCCTGCCCAAAACTCACTCGCATGTCGTTGCGAGCGGCTCGCAACGACATGAAGTTTCTATCTCTTCAACATCCGATACTTCACTCGATGCGGCGTCAGATCCTTCCCAAACTTTTCCTTCATCATCGCTTCGTAATCGGACCAGTTTCCGATGTACATCTTTGCCTGGCTGTCGCCTTCGAAGGCGATGATGTGGGTGCAGATGCGGTCCAGAAACCAGCGGTCGTGGCTCACGACGATGGCCGTCCCGGCGAACTCATCCAGCGCGCCTTCCAGGGCACGCAAAGTATTGACGTCCAGATCGTTGGTCGGCTCGTCGAGCAGCAATACGTTCGCGCCCTCGGTCAGGGTCTTGGCAAGGTGGACGCGGTTGCGCTCTCCGCCGGAGAGGATACCAACCTTCTTTTGCTGGTCGCTGCCGGCAAAGTTGAACGAGGCGCAGTAGGCCCGGGCGTTGATCTTGCGATTGCCCAGTTCCAGCGTGTCGGCACCCTGCGAGATCTCCTCGTAGACGGTCTTGTCGGAGTCGAGCGTGCGCGACTGGTCAGCGTAGGCCAGCTTGACGGTCTCGCCAATCCTGACGGAGCCGCTATCTGGAGTCTCTTTGCCGACGATCATGCGGAGCAACGTCGTCTTGCCCGCGCCGTTGGGACCGATGATGCCTACAATCGAGCCCGGCGGAACGCTGGCAGAGAAATTCTCAAGGATGAGGCGTTCGTCGAACGACTTGGTCACGCCGTCGAACTCGAAGACCACGTCCCCGAGCCGCGGACCGGGCGGGATGTAGATCTCCAGCTCTTCACGGCGGCTCTCGGCTTCCTGGTTCAGCAGCTTTTCATAGGAGGCGACGCGCGCCTGCCCCTTCGACTGGCGGGCCCGGGGCGACATGCGGATCCATTCCAGCTCGCGCTCGAGGGTCTTCTGGCGCTTCGACTCGGATTTCTCCTCGAGGCGGACGCGCTCCTGCTTCTGTTCGAGCCACGACGAGTAGTTGCCCTTCCACGGGATGCCGTAGCCGCGGTCGAGCTCGAGGATCCAGCCGGCGACGTTATCCAGGAAGTAGCGGTCGTGCGTCACGGCGATGACCGTCCCTTTGTACTCGCGCAGGTGATGCTCGAGCCAGGCCACCGACTCGGCGTCGAGATGGTTGGTGGGCTCGTCGAGCAGGAGGATGTCCGGCTCGGTCAGCAACAGTTTGGTCAGGGCGACGCGGCGTCTCTCTCCACCCGACAAGACCTTGATCGGCGTCTCCGGCGGCGGACAGCGCAGGGCGTCCATCGCAACTTCCAGGTGGCTGTCGAGGTTCCAGGCATCGTGCTTGTCGAGCTGGTCCTGCAATTTGGACTGCTCGGCGACCAGCGCGTCGAAGTCGGCGTCCGGCTCGGCGAACTTCGCATTGACCTCGTCGTAGCGGGCCAGCATGTCCACGATCGGACGCACCGCCTCCTTCACGACCTCGATGACGGTCTTCGTCTCGTCCAGCTTCGGCTCCTGCTCGAGCAGCCCGGCGGTGTAACCGGGGCTGCGGGCGATCTCGCCGGTATAGTCGTTGTCCTGCCCGGCCATGATCCGCAGCAGGGTGGACTTGCCGGCCCCGTTCAAGCCGAGCACGCCGATCTTGGCGCCCAGATAGAAGCCGAGCGAGATGTCGCGCAGGATCTGTTTGTTCGGCGGGACAAAGCGTCCCACACGGTTCATGGAGTAGATGACTTGAGTTGTTTCGTTTGACATGGTGGAAAGATTTTACCAGTTGTTGAACCGCGAAGGGCGCGAAGATGCGCTAAGGTTTAAGAGAAGCACGTTGGTCGAGTAACGCCGGAGGCGCGTATCGAGACCAACAGTAAGCGGGAAAATTTCATTAGAGTGTGTATGCAAAATCGCCAATTCTTTCAGCCATGCTCCCAGCGCCGTCCCCGGCGCTGGAAAACCTCGAGAATCGCCGCCGAGGACGGCGGCGGGAGATGGGGGATTACCTGTTTGGGGATTTCACCACTTTGCATACATGCCTGCGATAAGATATCATATGGACCAGGATTTCGGATGCAGATCCTATTCGACGTGCGCACGGTCGCGCTGTTTATCGCCCTGTCTTTTGTGGCCCAGGCCACGGCGATCGGCGCCCAGGCGTTCCTGATCAGGGAATTGAGACAATATCGAGGGGTCGTCGCCGCGCTCGTGGCAAATCTATGCATGGCAGCCGGATTGATCCTGCGCCTGTTCGGCGCTCAGTTCCCCGACCTGATCGACATCCTCCTGGCAGACGGCCTGCTCCTGATGGGCCCCGGCCTCTATTACATCGCTCTCGGTCAGTTCACCGGGCTGAGCTACAGCAAGAGACTTGTGGCGGCTGTCATCGGGGGCATCGTGGCTCTGCTGGCCTATTTTACGTACTGGGAGAATCAGGTGGGGACGCGGATTACCATACTTTCCCTGGGGGTTTTCGCCCTGGTTTCCCTTTTCATTTATCAGCTCTGGCGGATGCGCAGTACCCATCTGCGCTTCAGCGCGAACCTCATGATGGTCTCCTTTGTCATCTACGGACTGTTCCTGATCGGCAGGACGATCAACGTTGCCGTATATCCTCCCTCAGACCCATTCAGCAATACTCCCGTTCAATCCGCAACCTACCTGCTGTCGTTTGCGATCAGCTTCTTCTGGTCTACCGGCTTCATTCTTATGGTCAGTCAGCGGCTGAAGAACGACCTGACGGAGCTGGCAGCGACCGATCTCCTGACCCGCATCCCCAACCGCCGCGCCATGCAGACCTACCTGGAGAAGGAACTTTCCCGGGCTCAGCGCAGTGACAGCCAGTTTGCAGTCCTGCTGATCGATATCGACGATTTCAAGCTGGTCAATGACCGCTGGGGTCATTCCGTGGGGGACGCGGTCCTGGTCGAGACGGCGGCCGTCTTCCAATCCATGCTCCGCAAACAGGATATGGTCGGGCGCTGGGGCGGCGAGGAATTCCTCCTGATCTCCCCGGGTTCCCCGCACTGCGATCCGGAAGCCCTGGCAGAGCGGGTCCGCCACGACATTGCCGCTCTGGAATACCGCCAGGGCGATGTGCCCTTCCATATCACCGTCTCGATCGGGGTCGCCTGCGCGGATCAAAAGAGCAGCATAGACGGAATCCTGAAGGATGCCGATATAGCCCTGTACCGGGCCAAGCGGACGAAAAACGCCGTATGCATGGCGAAGGAGGAAGGAACGTGGGGAAGAGAATAGAGAGGAGAGAACAGAGAGCAGTGTTGGTCGAGTAGGGGCACCTGGTCTCGATACGCCGCTGCGCGCCTACTCGACTGGCGGCGCCCCGTATCGAGACCACCTGTTGTATGAAAAACTCCGAGTTTTGAGGCTCAGAGTTTTGTTTTCAGCCAACAATAATGCTCCCTGCGCCGGGGACGGCGGCGGGGAGCATAGGGCTCATGGAGGTTTGTTGACATGCAGGAACATCCGTTTTTTCAGCATGCCCATCGTGGTTGTTTCATCAGTCTGGTCAGCATTGGTCTGGCAATTTGTGCTATGGCCCTCTCTGCGAGCTATCAGCGTCCTGAGCATCCCTCGTGCCGAGGCGGGCTGGGTGCCGGATTTCCAGTACTTTTTATTTGCGATGCGGGCCTGGGCGGGTCACCGATCAGCAGCTGGGGCAAGATCGATATCAATGACCTTCCGAATGGCGGGATTCGACCGGGCGGCTTCCTGC
>JBAVVF010000132.1:0-8729 GCA_049697155.1 Anaerolineales bacterium | reverse complement strand
TTTCACGGAAACCACGGAAAGGAGCCTTTTTATTACGGTTTTTTCCGTGAAACTCAGTGACATCGTACCCGCAGGGTAAATCCGTGGTGTCCGTGTCCCAAAGAGTCTTTAAGAAACAGTCTCTTAGGTGGGTTCTAGAGGAGGAATTCGCCGATGGCGATGGAGATACCAATCAATACCAACCCTGTGACCACCAGGAAGATGATGGTGCCATACCTTTGAGTAATCTCGGCCGCCATGCGCTGGCCGCGCTCGGCCGAATTGGCCTGCCCGGCAGTTTCCGTATACATCACGCCGAAGTTCGAGCGCTGGGTGAACCCGCCCGTGACGGTGAGAAGGCTCGCTATGATGAGAATGGCACCGGCGGCGAAAAAGCCGTTGCTGAATTTGGCAGGCTCATTCCAACGCAGGATCAGACCGGCCGCAAGCAACACTAGCGAGATGACTGCCGTTGTTTTCAGGATCTTCATCCCCAGGCGAAGGATGGGCTGACTGCTGCTTTCCATTTTCTCTCCAGGTAAAGAATGTATTAGACCTCTTGCAAAAGTCCAAAACTTCACCACGGAGACACCGAGTCACGGAGTTTTAGCCTTGTTTTTTCTCGGAGTCTTTATTATCCCCATTAGGAAACCGTGTCTCAGTGGTTCAAAATGTTTGTAGCATGGCTATCCTGTGGCTTATGCAAGAAATCTATTTAATTACTATACGCTGTTCGTCTCCGCGCGTAGCGAATCGCTCCACCGGATTCCTTCCCTGGCGAAGTAGTAGGCACCCAGCAGGGTGATCGGCAGCAGGAGGGCAGCGTGCAAAACCAGCGTATAGCCAGCCGCCAGAGAAGGGTCCACGCCGTAGGCAGTCAGCACGGCAATCCCCGGCGCGTCGAACGTACCGATGTAGCCTGGCGCAGAGGGAATCGTCGTTGCCAGGTTGACGATGCCGTTCATCAGCATGAGCGCGAAGAACGAGACGCTGAAGTCAAAGGCATGCATCACGAACCAGTACTTCCCTGTTTCCAGCAGCCAGATAATGACAGAAGTAAGGAAGACCATCAGGACGTTGAATGGGGAACGCAGTGAAGCCAGCCCATCGAGGAATTTATGCATGATGCCGGTGACCTTTGCCTGCAGACGTTCTGGCATAAAGCGCTCGATCAATCGCAAACCGATTTTCGCGGTGATTTGAGGAAACATGGCTGCAAGTAGAAAGACCACCAGCGCGCCGAGAAAGACCCCTGTCCCGACGATGGCGACCTGCTGGATGTTGCCGACGAAGCCCGAAGCGCCGGTCAGCCTGGCCAGTTCGGACAGGTTGACGAAGACGAAGGCCAGCATCACGACGCCGTCGAAGATGCGCTCCACGATGATCGTCGCCAGCGAAGCCGAGACGGAGACGCCTTCCCTGCGTTTGAGGATCACGGCGCGCAAGACTTCCCCGGCCCGGGCCGGATAGATATTGTTGCCCATGTAACCGATCGTTGTGATGGGGAACATCGTTCGGGTCGGTATCTTTTTGATGGGGCCCAGCAGGTAGTGCCATCTCCAGGCCCGAACCCAGACGCCGACAAAATACACAGCGATGCCCGGGAGAAGCCACCAATAGTTGGCGACGCGAAGTGCATCCCAGAAATGCGCCCATTCCACTTTACTGAGAGCCCAATATGCAAAGCCCACACTGATCAATACCCCAAGCCAGAATTGCCATTTTTTCATGGCGGAAATTGTATCATGTAGGGGCGATCCGCCAGGCTGGTGGTGAGACGCCCGATTGCTCCAGCGTTGATGGATCGCCCCTACGTTATAATGATTTTATGCAAATCAACCAGCCCGCCCCCGACTTCGAACTGCCTGATCTGCAGGGCGTTTTCCATAAATTAAGCGCTGAGCGCGGGAAGATCGTCATCGTGAATTTTTGGTCGGCGGAGTGCCCGCATTCGGAGCGGACCGACCGGTATATCGTCAGCCTGCTCGAGGGCTGGAAAGGGGAGGTGGTGATGCTCTCCATCGCGGCCAATCGGAACGAATCCGCTCAAATGGCGGCAGAGGCCGCACAGACGCGGCGCCTGCCGCGGGTCCTGATCGACACGGAGCATGCGGCTGCCGATCTGTACGAAGCGGTCACCACCCCGCACGCGTTCGTCATCGACCGGGAAGGCATCCTGCGTTATCGCGGCGCGGTGGATAACATCACGTTCCGGCAGAGAGAGGCAACCCGCTTTTTCCTGCAGGAGGCGGTCGATGCGCTGCTCCACGGACACTGCCCCGAGCTGCCCGAAACTCCGGCATACGGCTGTGTCATTGTGCGTGAAATTTGATAGAATCAACCTGTGGCAATCGAAATTTCTGCTCGAGTCGCATTTCTCAAAAAGATCCATCTCTTTCATGGCTTGGAAGATGTTGAGCTTGTGAGGATCGCGGAGAAACTGGATGAGATGCCTGTTCCCAAAGGCGCGGTGGTCTTCAAGCAGGATGATCGCGCTACCAGTTTTTATTTGATCTATGGCGGGAATGTGCGCATTGCCCGCAGGCATCAGGGCAAGGAAGTGCAGCTTGCGCGTCTGGTCAAGGACGATTATTTTGGTGAAATGGCGCTGGTGGCCAACCGGCGCCGGTCCGGGACGGTTACGGCGTTAGCAGATACCCACCTGCTTGTCCTTTCACGCCAGGATTTCGAAAAGCTCTATAAGGAGGTGCCGCACCTCCGACTCAATCTGGAGCTGGCCATCAAGAGCCGCCAGCTGGCGCGTCAACTGCACTTCAAATGGCTGCGGCCCGACGAGTCCATGTATTTCCTGGCGCGCAAACATCCCGTCGTTCTTTATCAAAATCTGACCCGGCCAATCATTGCCCTGATTGCCCCGCTCGGCCTGTTTTATGCCTGGCTCACGCTTGCTCCGTTTGTAATTGTCCTGCTGCTGGCCACAGTCTTCCTGCTGGCGATCCTGGCCTGGACGGTATGGCTCATCATTGACTGGGGAAATGATTATTACATCGTGACCGACCAGCGGGTGGTCTGGCTCGAAAAAGTGGTCGGCATCTATGACAGCCGGCAGGAATCGCCGCTCGGCACGATCCTCTCGGTTGGCATCGAGGCGAATCCGTTCGGGCGCGTTCTGGATTTTGGCGACGTGGTTGTGAGGACGTTTGTCGGCAAGATTGTCTTCAACAACGTAAACCATCCCGACCAGGCTGCGCACATGGTGGAGGAGTACTGGCAGCGGACGCGCCAGGCGGCCGCCGGCATGGAAAAGGAAGCCATGAAGGATGCGCTGCGCAAACAGCTCGGAATCCCGATTCCTCCCAGGCCGCAGGCGGATTCTGTTTCAGCGGCCGGTTCTCAGCCGCAGCCCAAACGCCCGAACCTGCTCCGTTTGCTGGGGGCAAACACATTGAAGCTCCGCTATGAATCAGGGGATACGGTGACCTATCGCAAGCACTGGGTGGTGCTGATCATGGAAGCCTGGCTGCCTGTCGCAGGTGTGCTGGGATCCCTGGTCCTGTTTTTCTACCGTCTCTACCAGCTGGCACTTCTGCCGGACGAGGCGTTTATCTCCTTCCGCGGAGGCGTCTCGGTGGATGCCTGGGCATTGGCCGTGCTTTCGATCATGGTGGTGTTCCTCGGATGGCTTGCGTACCGGGTATTGGACTGGAGCAACGACAAGTTTATCGTCACTCCCGAGCAGATCGTGGATGTCGACCGCCAACCCTTCGGCACCGAGACGCGCAATGCCGCCCAGCTGGAGAATATTCTGGGCACCGAATACAGACGCATCGGTATTTTGGGAAATATCTTTAATTATGGAACGGTATACATTACCGTGGGCGGCACCAAACTGGCGTTCGAAGATGTGATCGACCCCGCGGCCGTCCAGTCTGACATTGACCGCCGGCGCATGGCCCGCTCGGCCAAGAAGCAGCAGGCCGCGGTCGCTTCGGAGCGTGAGCGCATGGCCGAATGGCTGGCCACCTATCATCGCAATGCTGATGATTTACGAAAAGAAGAACAAAAGCGAGACGAAAATTCAGGGTAAAATCGGAACTTTGCTGCTCATCCAATAACTATCAACTCATAAAGGTAATTCAAAAGAATGGCTCTCCGCAAGATCGTAACGCTTCCTGAAGCTGTCCTGCGCCGCAAAGCGCGGGCAATCACTACATTTGATAAAAGCCTGCAAACTGTGATCGATGACATGATCGAGACCATGCGCCAGGCCCCGGGCGTGGGGCTGGCCGCGCCGCAGATCGGGCTCTCCGAACGCCTCATCGTGGTGGAATATTTTGAACACGAAGAGGACGAGGAAAAGGAAGATGCGCCGAAAAAAGTATATACGTTATTGAATCCCGAGATCGTGAAAGCCTCCGAGGAGATGGTCATGGGTATCGAAGGCTGTCTCTCCATCCCCGGCCTGGTCGGTGAAGTGGACCGGCACGCCGCGGTCCAGATCAAGGCATTGAACCGGCATGGCAAGCCCACGAAGATCAAGGCCGCAGGCTGGCTGGCGCGCATCTTTCAGCACGAGATCGACCACCTGAACGGCGTCCTCTTCCCCGATCGGGCGACGCGGGTCTGGAAACCGCAGGAGGATGTCGAACCGGAGCAGGAGGTCTAGTGGACATCAGTCTGCGGCGCTTAACGCCAGGTGATCTTCCACGCCTGCGTGAGTTTTGGAGGCAGAACTGGGGGGATGAGTTTGTCGTGGCACATGGCGTCGTCTATCATCCGGAGACCTTGAATGGGTTTATTGCCTGCAGCGGCAGCGAGTGGATCGGAGAGATCACGTACACGTTTACAGGGGAGGATTGCGAGATCGTCTCGCTGGACAGCCTGCGCGAGAGTCGGGGGGTTGGGACCAGGTTGATCGAGGCAGTCCTGGAGGAAGCGCGCAAACAAAATTGCAGGCGGGTCTTTCTGATCACCACCAACGATAATCTGAACGCCCTTGGCTTTTATCAGAAGCGCGGGTTTGAGCTTGTGGCCGTCCATCGCGGCGCGCTGAATGAATCGAGGAAAATCAAACCGGGCATTCCGCTGATCGGCATGAACGGCATCCCCCTGCGGGATGAGATAGAGCTAGAGATGTCGTTGCGAGGAGGCGCGTAGCGCCGACAAAGCAACCCCATCTTGATGAGGAGATTGTGTCGCCACGGCGCCACGGCGACGCTTCGGTCGAGGCGCCAAAGGCGCCTCTCCCTCGCAACGACATGGATCCGTATGCACCTCAAACACCTTTCCCTGACCAACTTTCGCAATTTCGCCCGCCTGGATATCGATCTTCCCCGGCGGGTTGTTCTGCTGCTGGGAGGCAATGCCCAGGGCAAGACCAGCGTGCTCGAGTCCATTTATTTCCTGGCAGCCTTTACCTCCTTTCAGACGCACGCAGACCGCCAGATCATCAATTTCCATGAAGCGAAGCACAATTCACTGACCGTCACACGGCTGGTGGCGGACTATGAGCGCAGCCGGAGCAGGCATCGCCTCGAAGTGCGGCTCATTCTCGAACCGCTCGGGGTGTTGAACAGCCAGCGCCTGCGCAGGGAAGTCCTGCTGGACGGCGTAAAGAAACCCGTCAATGAAGTGATCGGTCATTTCAATGCGGTCATCTTCGTGCCGCAGATGTCGCAGATCATCGAAGGTGCGCCGGAGGACCGCCGCCGCTATCTCAATCTGGCGCTGGCGCAGTCCACGCCTGCGTACGCGCGCGTGCTGAGCGAATACAATCATGCGCTGACCCAGCGCAATGCCCTGCTCAAGTCGCTGGGGGAACGCGGGGGAAGCGGCGAGCAGCTCGAGGTCTGGGACGAGGCGTTGACGCGTCTCGGCGCACAGATCATTCTGTGGCGCATCCAGGCTGTCCAGGAGATCGAGCGCCTCGCGGCCCGCGTCCATCACGAGCTGACGCACGGCGCCGAGATCCTGCGCCTCGTCTACGAACCCGCCTTCGAGCCCCTGCCAAAGCCGAGCGGACAGCTAGGCCTGAAAATTGACACGGTGGTGGATCGCTCGCATCTGGAGCTGGATGAGATCCAGGCTGGGTTCCAGGCACGCCTGCGTGAACTGCGGAATGAGGAGGTCGCCCGGGGTGTGACCACCATCGGCCCGCACCGCGACGAGCTGCGTTTTCTGACGAACGATATCGATCTTGGCAGTTACGGCTCACGCGGGCAGGTCCGCACGACTCTGCTGGCCCTCAAGCTGGCCGAGGTGAACTGGATGAAGGACCGGACAGGCGAGTGGCCCGTGATCCTGCTCGACGAAGTGATGGCGGAACTGGACCTGCAGCGCCGGGCCGATCTGATGAAGTACATTGGCGGGACCGAACAGGTCCTGTTTACCACGACCGACCTGAAACTGTTCGAGCCGGACTTTGTGGAAAGCGCGGAAGTCTGGCGCGTGGAGGGCGGGAAGGTGGAGAAGTAAGTCCCGTCATTGCGAAGCCATCTCAAATTCAGTGGATGAGATTGCTTCGGTCGAGGCGCCTCTCCCTCGCAATGACGGAAGAGGTGGTGAACAAAACATTGCAGCTGATCAGGGAGGCAGGCATATGATGCTTTTGCAGTACTGGTTTGTCATTGAACGAATTGTTATTATCAGCATTTTCGCCCTTGTACTTTGGCGGGTTCTGCGTTCCGTGAAACGGAATCGGGCAAATCCCGTCGCTGTGCCGAAGACCCTGGGCGCCCGAATTGGCTTTAGCCTTCTATATGTTTTGCGCGTCCTTGGCGTTGGGCTGGGCGTATTCCTGGCCGTCGCGGTCTTTGTGATGGTCGAACGCACCATTTATGCGGTGATCACCGAAACCATGCCCGCGCCGAGCGAAGTGAAGAAACCGGCTGAGCTTTCATTTGAAGCGGAGGAAGTCACCTTTGCAGGCGGTGATGGCCTGACGATGGTTGGCTGGAAAGTCCCTTCACTGAATGGAGCCACGATTATCCTTCTGCATGGTATGGGCGGGAACCGTACCTCCCTGCTCTGGCATGCCCGGCAGCTGGTCCACGCCGGGTATGGCGTGCTCCTGTATGATGAACGCGCTTCTGGTGAAAGCGAAGGGACCTATCGTTCCTACGGGTGGGAAGACCCGCGCGACGTCGAGGGCGCGATCCGCTTTCTTGAGACAGGATCGGATGGCGCTTCTGAAAGGATCGGGATCGCGGGCTGTTCGCTGGGTGCGCAGATCGCACTGCAGTCCACGGCCTATTATCCCGAGATCGAGGCCGTCTGGGCGGACGGCGCTTCGAGCGTGCTGGCGAGCGACCTCCCGGCGACGAACGATCCTCTCGCGGCCGCGGTTGTCTTTGGAAATTATGCGCTGGACTGGTCCTATAAGCTGAAGCTTGGCATCGCAGCCCCCGCGCCGATGATCGAAGTTATCGGGAATATTGCGCCGCGCCCGATCATGCTGGTGGGCGGCGGGCAGCCCGCCAATCTCATGGGCAGTGAGGGCGATACGATGATTCCACGGTATGCTCATTATGCGGGTTCGAATGCTCAGACCTGGGTCATCCCGGAGGCGACCCATTGCGATGGACCAAACTTTCGCCCAGATGAATATGCGGAACGCATGATAGAATTTTTCGACAATGCTTTTGGGATCACAAAATGAATTCTCTTGCAAAACGCGCCCTCCAAATCCATGAACGCCTGCTCGAATTTTACGGCGAGCCAATCTGGCGAAATCCATTGCCTGCGATCGATGAGCTGGTCTCGACGATTCTTTCGCAAAACACCAACGATGGAAATCGGGATCGCGCCTTCGCCGGCCTGCGTGCAAAATTCGCAACCTGGGAAGAAGTCCGCGATGCGCCAGGGGAGGATGTGATCGACGCGATCCGTCCGGCGGGGCTGGCGAATCAGAAGGGGCCGCGCATCCAGCAGGTCCTGCGTTCGATCACAGAGGAGCGGGGGAGTCTGGATCTGTCTTTCCTGGCGGATCTATCCGTGGAAGAGGCGCGTGCCTGGCTGACGAGATTCAATGGTGTGGGCCCCAAGACGGCCGCCATCGTGTTGTGCTTTTCCCTGGGCAAACCTGCCTTCCCCGTGGATACTCACATCTATCGCGTGACGGGCCGGATCGGACTCCGCCCGGAGCGGATGACCGTCGAACAGGCCCATCCGCATCTGGAAGCTTTGTTCCCACCCGCGACCTATTACGCCGCCCATCTGAACATCATCCGCCTGGGACGCGAGATCTGCACCGCCCGCAAGCCGTTCTGCGAGAGATGCCCGATCGTAAAGTTGTGTGACTATGGCAGAACGGTGTCAGGTGGTAAAGTGTCAGGTGTCAGGTAAGGACCTGATACCTGACACCTGGACACCTGGAACCTGACACTTATCTATTATCTCCATCTCCCTTGATCTTTCCCCTCTCCAATCGATCGTATAACTTGGCAAGATTGTGCTCGGCAATTTCATCCAGCGATAAGTCCAACTCGGTCGCGACCTGGGCAATGTACCACAGCACGTCACCCAGCTCGGCGGCCAGCGCCTGGCGCGTCTCTTCGCTGAGCGCACCCTCTTTATCACGAAACACCTTCTTGATCTTGCCGGCCACCTCCCCGGCCTCATTGACCAGACCCAGTGTCGGATAGATCACGGCATGTCCAATGACGGGATATTTGGCGGTTTTGCGCGATTTTGTTTGATAATCATTGAAATCCATAGTTCAACACACTTCCTTTGCGAACCAGAGTGTTTTATATTCCACTGTAAATCCAACGGATTGACCTGTTTTTTGC
>JBAVVF010000131.1:0-3065 GCA_049697155.1 Anaerolineales bacterium | reverse complement strand
GGGATCAGGTCATGAATGAACTGCGCGCCAACACAACCGGTGTCATCCATGAAATGCTCTGCGTGGCCCGTCCGGTCGTCCTGACCGCGTATTTCCGCGACTATTACGTCTCCGGCGATGGATTGGTCCGCCTGACCATCGACACCGATCTGCGGGCCTACGACCAACTGCTGAGCGCGCGTCCCAACATCTGGTTCTGCCAGCCGCTCGAGCAGCCGGTCATCGTCGAGATCAAGAGCGACAAGGACAATGCGGCCTACATTTCGGACATTCTGTCGCACTTCCCCGTTCGTTCGAATCGATATTCAAAGTACATGACCAACCTGAGTATGTCCCTGGTCCGGTGATATGAAAAGGAAATTGCTCTGGATCGGGCTGATCGCCGTGGGGTTTGCTGCAATCACTCTGGTGACGTGGCGGCTCGGCATTCTATCCAGGATCTATCGGACGTTCGTACCCGTGGGCGAGATCCGCGTTAGAGAAGTGCGCGGCATCAACGGCCTGAGTCTCCCTGAAAAAGACCCGGAGGAGTTCGACTTCTTCGTGGTCGGACATGTCTACGGCTCACAGCAGATCAAAGACAGCCAGCCGGACGCGGCCCTGCTGGCCGCGCTCCCGGATATCTCGCAGGCTTCGCCGGACTTTCTCGTGTCGCTGGGGGATATGGTCGAGCAGAGCAACCTGGAAGAATTCGGGCTGCTGGAAGGCACATTCCTTTCAAAGGTTTCCTTTCCCGTCTTCAATACGGTCGGCAATCACGATGTGGCGGACCGTTCCCTTTATGAATCAAGGTACGGGCAGACCTTTTTCACCTTCAAGTATGGTCCTGCCCGTCTGATCTTTCTCGACACCGAAAAAGCCAAATGCAAGCTCAGCGAAACCCAGAACTATGTGTTGAGCACTGCGGTGGCAAGTGCGTTGCGCGATCGGGATGTACGGTACGTGTTGGTATTCATGCACAAGACCTTCTTTTTCCAAAATGACGTTCTGGCAGGAAAGAAGGATCTCAGCACAGGCCCCAATGAATGGAAATGCTACGGCTCCAAACCCTTCCGGGCGCTGATGGATGAAGTTCTCCTCCCGGCTGCCGCGCAAAAGCCGGTCTATCTGTTCGCCGGCGACGTGGGCGCCTGGGGCAACCTGACACCCTACTACGAAAAGCATCCTGATGTCGCGTTGACCATGCTGATGACCGGTCTCGGGGATACCGAGCGGGACAACATCCTGCGCGTGCACGTTGACGCGTCGGGAGTGACCCTCGAATCCATCCTGTTGAACGGCATGACGCCGCGGCCGCTCGAGCAGTTTGGTCCGGCGTATTGGGAAGAGGTTGCAACCGAAACCCAGGTTCCGTAGGAGTTCTGGTTTAGGAGCAGCGATTAGCTAACAGTTGTTAGCGATTAGTTTTTGGCTTGAAAGCGTAATCAAGGTTTGGACAGAGATGACAATCATCGAATTCGAAACCCCAATCCTGAATGACAAAGGTAAAGTGATCGCGCGGACTCGTCAAAGTGCCGAGCAGGTTACGGAAGATCTGGGCAATGGCAGCTCTCTTGAAATGATCGTGATTCCCGCGGGGAGCTTCCAGATGGGATCGCCTCACAACATCGGAAACCCTGACGAGCATCCGCGGCACTTTGTTACCATCAAAACGTTCTTTGCCGGTAAATTCCTCGTCACGCAGTCCCAGTGGAAAGCGGTCATGGGCAAGCTGCCTCCGTGCCGCTTCAAGGGAGATAATCTACCCATCGAGCGGGTCTCCTGGGAAGATGCCCGAAGGTTCTGCCAGCAGCTCTCCAAAAAGACGGGACGGAATTATCAGCTGCCCAGCGAAACGCAGTGGGAATATGCCTGCCGGGCGGGGACGACTTCGCCGTTCAGTTTCGGTGAAACGATCACCATAGACGTTGTGAACTTCAACGGCGAGCACACCTTTCGCGACGAACCGCGCGGACGATATATCCATGTCACGACCCCGGGCGGGACCTTTCCACCGAATGCCTTCGGCCTGTATGACATGCACGGCAACCTCTGGGAATGGTGCGCGGACAACTGGCTGGACGATTACAGCTCATCTCCCCGGGATGGAAGCTCCTACCAAAACAAAGACAGCCGAGTTCGCGTCGTCCGCGGCGGCTCCTGGCATGAGCCGCCCGATTTGTGCCGCAGTGCGACCCGCCTGCGGGTACTGCAGTCGGATGCGGAGGAGGTTATCGGGTTTCGGGTAGTGTGTGACGTCGCCCAAATGATTTAATTCGGACATGGACTCGTCTCTCCTTCCCTTCTTCCAACCTCGCGGTATCGTAATCATCGGTGCATCGACCTCACCGGAAAAGCTCGGCTATGGGGTAGCACGCAACCTCGTCCAGAGCGGGTATCCGGGGGCAATCCACTTCGTGGGACAGAAGCGGGGCGAGCTGTTCGGGCGGCCGCTGTACACGGATCTGAATCACGTCCCTGAGCCTGTGGATCTCGCCATCCTGATCGTCTCACCGACTGCAACATTGCAGACGATCGAAGCCTGCGGCAGGCGCGGCATCCGGGCCGCGATCATCATGTCAGCGGGGTTTCGGGAAGTTGGAGCAGAGGGCGCAGCACTTGAACAGCAATGTTTGGATGCAGCCAGGGCATATAATGTCCGGCTGCTGGGTCCGAATTGCATCGGTACCATCGATACACACTTTCCTCTTGATACAACATTTCTGCAGCCGCCCATGCCCACCCAGGGTCACATCGCATTTATCTCCCATTCGGGCGCGTTCTGTGCGGCAGTCATCGACTGGGCGCGGGCCGAAGGCTTTGGCTTCTCGCAGCTCGTCAGTCTCGGCAACCAGGCCGACGTGGACGAGACGGATGTCCTGTCCGCGCTCGCCGAGGATGAGCACACGCATGTCATCGTGCTATACATGGAGAGCATCTCGGATGGACGGCGTTTTGTCGAGACCGCACGTCATGTAACAGAGCGCAAACCGGTTGTCGCGCTCAAAGTCGGCCGCTTCGAGTCGGGCCAGAAAGCAGCCGCCTCACATACGGGCGCGTTAGCCGCCTCTGACACAGCCTTCGAC
>JBAVVF010000130.1:0-9686 GCA_049697155.1 Anaerolineales bacterium | reverse complement strand
GTAAAACAAAAAGCCCGGTAATCTTCCTACCGGGCTTTGAAGATCAAACTATCTTCTATTGAGTTGGCGTTCCGGGCTTCTTACCTTTTGAAGGGGGCTCATTCGGCGCAGGATGCGTGACCACTTCACCTTCCACAGCACCGTTCATCCCCTGGCTTTTGACTTTGCCCAGGTATTCCGGTAATTCCAGCCCGGCCATTTCGGAAATGGACTGCAGCGGGGGCAGGCTCTTGAACAGGTTGGCGATAAAGTTCGAGGTGGAGGAACCGTCTCCCTGGCCGCCCGAGTCCCAGACCGTGATCTTGTCGATCTTGAGATTGCTGATCGCCTCCACCTGGCGGGCGACAAGCTCCTCGAGCTTTTCGATCATCAGGAAGGTGGACGCGGCCTGGGCGTTGCCTCCAACGCTTTCGACCAGCTTGCGATAGCCATCGGCTTTGGCTTCGAGCAGCTTGCGCATGCCTTCGGCTTCGGCCTGGTACTTGGCCAGGATGCCGTCCGCGGTGCCTCTGGCCTCCCGCCGGATCTTCTCCGCTTCGGCCTCTGCGGCGATCTCGACCTTGTTCTTCTCGATCTCCTGGCGGACCACTTCCTCGGCGCGCAGGCGTTCCTGCTCAGCCTTGTACAACGCCTGCTGGATGGCGACCTGGGCTTCGTAGCGCGCCACTTCGGCCTGCTTCAGCGCCGCGGCCCGTTTCACTTCCAACCCGGCGTTATAGTCTGCAATATTGGCCTTGGCCGTATTCTCACCTTTGACGGCCTCGGCTTCCTGGGCTTGTACGAACACGCGCTGGTCGGCCTCGGCAGATTTCCTTCCTTTTTCCGAATCTGCGGTAGCTTTGGCACGCTGGATCTCAAGGTCGGCGTTGTACCGGGCGATGTTGGCGTTGGCCGTGTTCTCGCCCTGGACTGCGTCGGCTTCCTGCTCCTGGACGCGCTTGCGCTGGTTGGCATCGGCCGTCTTGCGACCGATCTCCGCCATCGCCATGGCCTCGGCGACTTTGATCTCCTGCTCACGAACGGCATTGGCCTCACCGATGGCGCCGTAGCGGGTCTGTTCGGCAACATCGATCTTGGCCTGGTTGATCGCCTCGGAGGCAGCCTTTTTACCGATGCTGGAAATATAGTCGGACGCGTCGGTGATGTCGGTGATGTTGACGTTGATGAGCTGCAGACCGATCTTGTTGAGCTCCGGCTCTACGTTGCGGCGGATCGACTCGAGGAAGCTCTCGCGGTCCTGGTTGATCTGCTCGATCGTCAGCGAGGCGACCGTCAGACGCAGCTGGCCGAAGATGATCTCTTTGGCCATTTCTTCGATGGCGTTTTGCTGCAGGTGCAGGATTCTCTCTGCGGCGTTGCTCATGATCTCTGCCGTAGTGCTCACGCCTACCGTGAATGTGCTGGGCACGTTGATGCGGATGTTTTGCAGCGACAACGCATTTTCCAGCGGTATGCTGATCGTGATCGGAGTCAGGCTGATGTAGGCGTGGTCCTGGATGAGCGGCCAGACAAACGCGCCGCCGCCGTGCATCGTCTTGCTGGAGCGTCCCTTTTCCACGCGTCCGTAAATAACCAGGACCTTGTCCGATGGACAGCGCTTGTAACGGCTTGCCATAAAAGCAAAGGTCATGAAGACAAGGGCTACAATCGCGATCAAAGCTAACATCCAATAACCTGCAGCGTTCATTTGATCCTCCGGGATTACTGTGTTTTTTCGACGATCAGGGTATTGCCGCTCGCCACGTCCACGACCTGGACCTTTTCACCGGTGGCGATCTTTTTCCTGTCCTTTGACATGGCATCGAAGATCTTCAGCGAGCCCTGGGCAATGACCTGTACCTGCCCAGTGCCATTCGGGGGAATGGTCAAATAGACGCTGCCCTGTGTGCCAATGGTTGTCTGGATATGGATGGTGCCTTCGCTCTGCAGGCGCTTCATCTGGGTGAAGATCAGTCCCGTGATGGCGACCGTGGCCAAACCGGCCAGCATTCCCCCTACGACGGTCAGCGCGATGTGAAAATTGCTCTTGAGCAAGGCCAATCCTACGAGTCCAAACATCATAAAGAAGGACGTCAGTCCCTGTACTGATAACAACTTGAAACTTGTGTCTGCAGCATCGTGGTCGCCGGTGGCGTCTGTATGAATATCCCCACCGATGTGTACGTCATGTGGAATATCATGCGGAATATCGTGTGGTATATCCACGTCGCCATGCTCCAAACCTCCCCCGATGAGCATCATGATCAAGCGCAGGATGAAAAGTGTTCCCCCGATGATGGTGGCAGCCCAGTAGATGATCTCGATCCAGGTGAGACCTAGCATGTTCATCCCTTTCCAGTGCGATGTGTTTTATCCATTATACACTTCTATATACGTGGCATAGGCAGGGGAGGTGCAGTTTCTCAGTTTACTATTGACAAATCGCCCACGCGGGATAAAATAAAAACGAACGTTCGTTCATTTCTAAGCAGTCGTTTCATGGGAGCAAATGCTATGGATTGGTTTTTGATCTTGCTGGCAGTAACTACGGCGGTCCGTGGGTTCGGGGCAGGGCTAATCTATGACGTGGCGCTGGTGAGCCTGCCCGTACGGCACACAATCGGGGTCATTCCTTTTACGCGCTATGCCGCTGCGCTGTTCATGGGCCGAGGCGTCCGGACATATGGCCCGGTCTCGATCGTGGGGGCACTCCTGACCATTGCGGTGACCGCCGCGGCTTTTGTTTTGGGCGAGCCGCCGATTGTCACCTGGTCGATCAGCACTGCAATGCTGGCTACCGTCCTGGCCATCGCCGGCACGTTCCGGGCCCTGCCTGCCGTGATCAGTCTGCGGCAGGCCCCTGAGGACGAAGCCCTGCTTTCGGAAACGTTGGATCGTTTCGCTGTCTGGCACACCTTCAGCACGGTATGGCAGCTGATCTCATTCATCGCGCTGGTGATCGCACTGGCAAATATATAGAGGCGAACATGAGCGAAACAACCAAAAAAGGGGATCTCACCCGGCTTGCCATTGAAAAAGCCGCATTGGAATTGTTTATGGAGCAGGGTTACCATGCCACCTCCATGCGGCAGATCAAGGATCGCGCGGGGCTGGCACTGGGAGGCATTTATAACCATTTCTCAAGCAAGGATCAGATCTTCGAAGCGATTATCGTTGACCAGCATCCCTACAAAAAGATCCTGCCTCTCATCCTTGCCGTGGAGGGGGAGACCGCGGAGGATTTTTTCCGGGCCGCTTTTCAGATCGTCATCCGTGAGTTAGGGGCGCAACCGGAATTCATTAAGCTGCTGTTCATTGAGCTGATTGAATTCAAAGGGAGACACGGTTCGATCATGTTACGCGAAATCGCCCCAAAAGTTCTACCAGTCTTTGAAAAGACCGTAAAATCGATGAAAGGCCTGCGTGTGCATAACCCGGCCGTGCTGATGCGCTCTTTCTTTGGGATGATCATCTCTTACTTTGTTACCGACATGATCATTGCCAACTCGGTGGTCAGTGCATTGATGCCCAAGAATAGCGCAGATGCATACATCGATATCTTTCTAAAAGGTATCCTCAAGGAGACAGCATGAACTCGCGCCTCATGTCCATCATCCGCAAGGAATTCATCCAGATCTTCCGCGACATGCGGACGCTGGTTATGATCCTCATCATCCCGATCATGCAGTTGTTCCTGCTGGGCTATTCCGCCACCAGCGATGTGCGCAACATCCCGCTGGCGGTCCTGGACCAGAGCCGCAGCCACGAGTCGCGGGCCCTGCTCGATTCGTATCGCGCCGCCGACTATTTCCGCATAGCTTACATGGTCACCTCGGAAGCGGAGATCGAGGCGCTGATCTCCTCAGGCGAGGCGCGGGCCGCGGTCATCATCCCGCCTGACTATGCCGAACGCCTGAACGACGGTGACGCCCAGGTGGCGTTCATCCTGGACGGCTCCGACCCCACCAGCGCCTCGACCGCGCTCTCCGCCGCGCAGCTCATCAGCCAGGCTCATTCCACCGAGATCCTCAGCCAGCGCTTTGCCAGCTCGGGAGTCAACCTGCGTGTCCAGCCGCCGGTCGAAGCCCGCACCACGGTCTGGTACAACCCGGATATGGTCAGCGCCTACTTCATGATTCCGGGTGTGATCGGCATGGTGTTGTTCGCCATTGCCGCCATCCTGACAGCCACATCGGTCGTGCGTGAACGTGAGCGCGGCACGATCGAGCAGCTGATCGTGACTCCCATCCGTCCCTGGGAATTGATCGTTGGCAAACTCATGCCGTATGTCATTCTCGGCTTCTTCAATACGATCGAAGTGCTGGCTGTGGGTCACTGGTGGTTTGGCATGCCCATCCGCGGTGACCTCGGACTCATCCTGGCACTTTCGCTCATCTTTCTTGTCACAGGGCTTGGCATTGGATTGTTTGCCTCCACCATCGCCAACACCCAGCAGGAAGCCATGCTCACCGTCTGGATGACGCTGCTGCCCAGCATTTTCCTTTCAGGATTCTTTTTTCCTCTGGAAGCCATGCCCACATTCCTGCAATGGGTTTCCTATCTTATGCCGTTACGTTATTACCTTGTTATTCTGCGTGCACTTTTGCTGAAAGGTGTCGGACTCGAAATGATCCAGACCGACGTTCTGGCCATGACCCTTTTCGCGGTTGGCATTATGACCGCCGCGGCCCTGCGTTTCCACAAACGACTTGATTAATGCAAAGGAGTTCCCATGAACCATAAACGCCCACCCCTTCCCGCGATTATCGTTATTGGCCTGCTTGTGATCGTAAGCATATATTTTGTCGTCACCCAGGCTTTCGCTGAGGATGACGATGCGCTGACTGCCTCCGGGACGATCGAGGCCACCATCGTGAACGTCTCACCGGAAATGGCCGGCAAGGTGAAGGAGGTCCTGGTCGAGGAAGGCCAGCCCGTCAGGATGGGCGATCCGGTCCTCATCCTCGACGACAGCCTGCTGGCCGCCCAACGGGCCGTCGCGGTCTCTCAGCTGGATTCGGCCAGGGCCGGCGTCCAGGCCGCCCAAAACGCGCTGACCGGCGCGCAGTCGCAGTATCAGATCACGCTGGAAGCCGCGCTGGCGCAGGGTAAAAGCACCCGTCTGGAAGACTGGTTCGCGGATCCCGACTTATTCGACCAGCCGGGCTGGTACTACACCCGCGAGGAGCAGATCCAGGCTATGCAGTCCCAGGTGGAGCTTGCGCAAAAGGTTCTGCAGGAGGCGGAGGCAAATCTTGCCAGCGTGTCCGCATCGGTGGAGGAGGCAGATTTTCTCAAAGCTGAGCAGCGTCTTCTGGAGGCGCGGCTTGCGTATTTGATCGCTCAGGATGTCAACTATCATGCGCAGAATTCGGCGACCGAGGATACTCCCAAGGGTCTTTACAATCGTACCCATTGCGGGACCAATGCAGGTTATTTTGTCGAGAACGCCCGCCTGACGAATGAGATCTACAAATGTACCGGCGATAAACACATTGGTGAGGCGGGCAGTGCTTTATATAACAGCGCCCGCGCTGAATTGGTGGACGCCCAGAAGGCCTATAACGAAGTCCTGGACACCAAAGCTGCCGATGCCGTATTGCAGGCCCGCGCGGATGTATCTGTCGCGCAGGAACGCTACTATGCCGGGCTGGATTTTCTGCGCGACCTGCGCACGGGCGACCAATCGACCGGCGTCACGGCTGCACAAAGCATGGTGGATCAGGCTCTGACGGCCGTCGCGCAGGCCCAGAAAGCCGTCGCGCAGGCCCAGGCGAATTTGGACCTGGTCGATACCCAGCTTGAAAAAATCACCATCACGGCTCCCATGGACGGGATGATCCTCACGCGCAACATCGAGTCCGGTGAGTTAGTACAGCCGGGCACGGTCGCGTTTGCCATGGCGGACCTGGATAACATTACGATCACGGTCTATGTGCCCGAAGACCGCTTACAGATCTCGCTGGGGCAGGCGGCACAGATCACCGTCGATTCATACCCCGGCGAGACCTTTACTGGCGAGATCATCCACATTGCTGACCAGGCCGAGTTCACGCCGCGCAACATCCAGACGGTGGAGGGGCGCAGTTCCACAGTCTATGCGATCAAATTGAAGGTAACTAACAGCGCAGGCAAATTGAAGATCGGCATGCCCGCGGATGTCGTTTTCAAGTAACTGTTGTGCAGCCCGTTGAAGGAGAATGCCATGCAACCTGTCAGGTTCGACTGGGCGAAGATGAAGAACATTCAGAAGATCCACCGTGTTTTGTACGCGGTCGGGTTGGGACCTCTGGTTGGCAGGATCATCCTCCTGTTGACGACAACCGGTCGCAGATCCGGAAAGACGCGGGTGACGCCGTTGCAGTACGAGGAAATTGACGGCTCGTATTACCTCGGAGCCGCACGCGGTCTCAAAGCGGATTGGGTCCGCAATATTCAATCCAACCCACAAGTTGAAATACGCGTCGGTGCAAAACATTTTCGTGGATGTGCCGAAGTCGTGAACGACCCCGCCAGGTTCGCCGATTTTATGGAAGTGCGCCTCGAGCGACATCCGCGTATGATCGGTTTGATCCTCGAAAAAGCGCATGGATTGCCAAGGCGCCCCAGCCGTGAGCAGCTCGAAGGACTGGCTGCGAATGAAGCTGTCGTCATCGTTCGCCCCATGAAGGAATAGAATGAATCCTTTTATCCAGGCAAGTCATATGCGCAAGACATTTGGGGATCTCGTGGCTGTCGACGATGTCTCCCTGCAAATCGGCGCGGGCGAGATCTACGGGCTGGTGGGTTCGGACGGCGCCGGCAAGACCACCACCATGCGTCTGCTCGTCGGGGCACTGCGTCCGGATGCTGGCGAGATCAACATTTGCGGATATGACATCAACAAACAGACCGAGACGGCCCGGGCCCAGTTCGGCTATCTCTCGCAGCGCTTCTCGATGTATGAAGACCTGACCGTCCTCGAAAACATCCGCTTCTTTGCCGAGGTACGCGGCTTGAGCTCCGGCGAGTGGCTGCCGCGTTCAATGGAGATACTCGAGTTCGTGGGTCTGTCCGAGTTCAAGGACCGGCGCGCCGGACAGCTTTCCGGAGGGATGAAGCAAAAACTGGGACTTGCCTCGGCACTCGTCACGCGCCCGAAGGTCCTGCTCCTCGATGAACCGACCACAGGTGTCGATCCGGTCACGCGCCAGGATTTCTGGCAGCTGGTGATCAAACTTGTGTCTCCCTTGCTTGTTCGCGCTGAGCGGAGCGCCAGCGAAGACGAAGCGGGGAGAGGGGACACGGGTGAGGGGGGAGTTTCCGTCATCATCTCCACTCCCTACATGGATGAAGCCTCCCGCTGTCACCGCGTGGGTTTCATGAAAGCCGGACGCCTGATCGCGGAAGATACACCGTCGGACCTGCGGGCGCGCCTGAACGGACGCATCCTTGAGCTGCGCGGCTCGCCGATCGGCCTGCTTCGTCACGTCGCGCACAAGGATGAAGACGTGGAAGATGTCCAGGCGTTCGGCGATCGCCTGCACATCCGCGTCGGAGAGAACAAGTCCGAGGCAGTCCTCAGCAGGCTGCGGTCGCGGATCGGAAGCGAGGGCGGCCGGGTGGACGAGCTCCGGTCCGTGCCGCCCGTCCTCGAGGATGTGTTCATTGCTCTATCGGAGTAACCCTGATGAAAGCCGTGTATGACCTCCCCGGGCAGCATGCCCGCGTCCTGACTTTTCTGGTCTCGAAACTTGATCCCGCCGTTCATTTGTGGGCTCTCACCGGAAGCGCCGGCCTGCGCTTGCAGGGTGTCGATCTTTCCGTACATGACATCGACTTGCAAACGGATGCAAAGACGATTTATCTTCTTGAAAAAGAGCTTGCTGAATTCATGAAAGTTCCGGTGCATGTTTGGGAATCAGAACATACCCTCTCCTATCACGGCCAGGCCGAGATCGAGGGATTGCAGGTGGAATTCCTGGGTGACATGCGCCATCGCGGTCCGGATGGCGACTGGGGACCGCCGCTCGATATTCCGTCCGTGCTTGTCTGGGTGGAATGGCATGGGCTGCGGATCCCCGTGCTTTCTCTTGACCATGAAGCTCTGGCATATGAAAAAATGGGGCGGGGTCAAAAAGCGGATTTGATCCGTTCTGCAATCCGGAAGGGAACCTTATGACCGAACCTGTCATCTCCGTGGAAAACCTGACGCGGCGCTTCGGTGATTTTGTCGCGGTCGATCATATCAACTTCGAAGTACGCGCCGGCGAAGTGGTTGGGTATCTCGGCCCAAACGGGTCGGGCAAGACGACGACGATCCGCATGCTCCTGGGTCTGCTCGAACCTAACGATGGCAAAGCGACGGTCCTGGGCTTCGACGCGTTCAAGCAAAGCGAGGAGGTGCGTTCGCGCGCCGGATACATGTCGCAGAAGTTCGCGATCTATGATGACCTGACCGTGCTGGAAAACCTGACGTTTTATGGGGGAGTGTATGGAATCACCGAGAAAGAGCGCATCAAGCAGACTCTCGAGCTGGTCGGCCTGACCGGGCACGAGTCCACGCTGACGCGTTCCCTCTCCGCCGGCTGGCGGCAGCGACTGGCCCTGGGCATCGCGCTGGTCCATCAGCCGAAGCTGCTCTTCCTCGACGAGCCCACCTCCGGCGTCGACCCGACTGCCCGCCGGGCCTTCTGGGACCTGATCTATGAACTGGCCGAGAGCGGCGTGACGATCCTGGTCACCACCCACTACATGGACGAAGCCGAATACTGCGAGCGGGTCGGCATCATGCGGGCCGGAAAACTGCTGGCCATGGATACACCCTCCAATCTGAAGCGTGACATCATCCCCGGCGACGTCTGGGAAGTGTACGCCGACCCGCTGCAGGATGGTCTGGCGGTTTTACCTGAATTGGAAGGGGTGCTACGAGTGGGGCTGGCGGGAGATCATTTGCGAACTATTACGGAAAGAGGAAAGAAGAAAGAGGACTTGTTGAGCGCGCTGCAGGCGAAAGGCGTGAAGGTGAAGGATATCCTGGTCGGCGAGCCGACGCTGGAGGACGTGTTTATTTCGCTGGCGAGGTGATGATTTTGTTTCTAATAAAAAGACCAGGCTTTTCAACCTGACCTTTTTGCATAGTTACTTCACAATTCTGCTGTCGTCCAAAACACAGAGAATGGAAACATGCCAGGCCTCGGGGAGACCTACATAAGCCCTGAAAATCCCAACGTCTGATCCGACCAGTACTTTGCCTGCGCCGCCAGGAGAATTCTCTGCTCCCGGCTGGCTTCCGCCTTTGCCCAGGCCTTCTGCCAGAGAACGATCAGTCTTTGCATGGCAACCAGTTCCGCCGCGATTTCGGGGTCTGTGTCCGCCGCGGTCCACTCGATGAGATGTTTGGCTTCATCCAGCAAACTGGCTACCTGTGCAGGATCAGATGATTCCCGGGCAGAGGAGGCAATCCGGCCGAGGGTGGCAGACAACCCCCCAAGTCTCTGCGGAATGGGGTCGCGCATAAAGCGCTCCTGCAATTTTTGCCTGTTTTTCATTTGACGCCGCCTAAAATCTCACGTGTAACAGACTCCACAACTTCGCGCAGTTCCTGACTTTGAATCAGAATGCCTCGATTTCCCAAACGTGGACGAATGTTGATCAGTGATTCAAAAGCAATCCGTTGTTCGGCAGGTTACCAGTTCGCGCCCCATAAATCATCCTGTTCGCTTCCC
>JBAVVF010000129.1:0-6918 GCA_049697155.1 Anaerolineales bacterium | reverse complement strand
CTTCCAAGACCGTGTACCGCTCCGGATTTGGCCCGCTGCCTTCGGGTGTGTTTGTCGCGCCGTTCCCGTATGCCTTCCGCTTGAAGATGACCGAGGCTGAAGCCTCGGAATATGCCCTCGAGCAGCTTGAATACCTGCTCGCTTCGCAGACAGCTCCAAAAGAGACCGCCGCGATCCTGGTGGAGTCGGTCCTGTGCGAGGGAGGCTACGTCGTACCGCCGGTCTCATTCATGAAGGGACTGCGTGAGGTCTGCGATAAGCACGGCATCCTGTTGATCTTCGACGAAGTCCAGTCGGGCTTTGGGCGCACGGGCAGGTGGTTCGCCTTCGAGCACTTCCACGTCTTCCCGGACATTATCACCGCTGCCAAGGGACTGGCCTCGGGCATGCCGCTCTCGGGCGTCTTCAGCCGCACGGACATCATGCTCAAGCTCGATGTCGGCTCGATCGGCGGGACGTACGGTGGCAACGCAGTGGCCTGCGCGGCCGGCGCAGCGACCATCCGGGCGATGCGCGACGAGAACATGCTCGAGAATGCCAACGAACGCGGCATCCAGTTGATGACCGGCCTGCGCAAGCTGCAGGAGGAATATTCGCAGATCGGTGACGTACGCGGCAAGGGCTTGATGATCGGTACGGAGTTCGTGGTGGATGGCAAGCCGGCCAAGGCCAAAGGACTTGCCAAGGATGTCATCCATGCCGCTGAGGATCGCGGACTACTTCTGCTTTCCTGCGGCACCTACGACAACACCGTGCGCTGGATCCCGCCGCTGAACGTGACGGCAGAACAGATCCATGAAGGGTTGAATATCTTCAGTGAATCAATGAAGGCCGTGATTCATTGACCGGAGCAGGCAATGGCTGAGTACAAACCTCAAGTCTGGCGGGTGAATGTCCGGGAACAGACATTGGAACATGAACCTATTCCCGACCCGTGGAAGCGTCTCGGCGGACGCGGCCTGCTGGCGCGCATCCTGCTCGACGAGGTGGATGCAAAATGCGATCCGCTGGGACAGGAAAACAAGCTCATCTTCGCGCCCGGCCTGCTGGTGGGACACATGCTTTCCTCTACCGACCGCATTTCCGTGGGCGGAAAATCGCCGCTGACCGGCGGCATCAAGGAAGCCAACGCAGGCGGTCGGACGGGTCTGCACATGACCCACATGGGCATCCATGCCCTGATCCTCGAAGATCAGCCAAAGGCAGATGGTTACTGGGTTCTGCACTTGTCCCTGGCTGGCGCGAGATGGGAAAAGGCGGACGATCTCGTTGGACTGGGCGTATACGAGACCGCATCAAAGCTGATCGAGAAGTATGGCGACAAGGTCGCGAGCGCATTGATCGGCCCCGGCGGCGAGATGCGGATGAAGGCCGCGGGGATCCAGAACCTGGATAAGGACAGGGTTCCCTCGCGCATTGCGGCGCGCGGCGGACTCGGCGCGGTCATGGGCTCGAAAGGACTCAAGGCCATCGTGTTCGATCACGCCGGCGGGCAGAAGCCGCCCATCGCCGACCCGCAGGCGTTCAAGGCCGCACAAAAAGATTACACCCAGGCCGTCATGGAGCATCCGCAGTCCATCACCTATCGCGATTACGGCACGGCCGCGATGGCGCACATGTGTGATGGATTTGGGGCGCTCCCGACCCGCAACTTTAGCAGCGGGCATTTCGAGGAGGTGGACGACATCAGCGGCGAGACGATGCGCGAGTTCCTGCTCGAGCGCGGCAAACCCTCCGACCCCTCGCATGCCTGTATGGCGGGATGCACGATCAAATGCTCGAATATCTTCGGCGGCGAAGACGGGCAGATGATCGTCTCGCCGCTCGAGTATGAAACGATCGGCTTGATGGGTTCCAACCTTGGGATCAACTCGCTCGACAGCGTGGCGCGCATGAACTGGCAGGTCAACGACTTGGGACTCGACTCGATCGAGATCGGCGCGGCCCTCGGGGTCGCGGCCGAGGCGGGGCTGATGCAGTGGGGCGACGGTCGGCGCGCTCTGGAGCTGCTCGACGAGATCCGCCGGGGTACGGAGCTTGGCCGCACGCTCGGGGATGGCTCGGTCGCAACGGGCAAAAAGTATGGCATCGAACGGGTGCCCGCGGTCAAAGGGCAGGCCATGTCGGCCTATGAGCCGCGGGCCATCAAGGGGACCGGCATCACGTATGCAGTCTCGCCCCAGGGAGCGGATCACACCGCTGGCCTGACCATCCGCGCCAAGGTCAATCACCTCGACCCAACCGTTCAGAAGGATGCCTCCCTGACCGCGCAGTTGAACATGGCCGGCTATGACACCATCGGTGCCTGCATTTTTGCAGGCTTCGGTTACGCAGCCACGCCCGATGGCGTCGTGAAGCGGCTGCTGAAAGCGCGTTACGGCTGGGACGATCTGCCCGATAATATTTTGCAGGCGCTCGGAAAAGAGACGATCAGGTTGGAACGTGAGTTCAATCGCCGGGCCGGATTCACAAAGGAGGACGACCGCCTGCCGAGGTGGATGACCCGGGAGCCGCTTCCGCCGCATCATGCGGTCTTCGATGTGAGCGAGGATGTGCTCGATCATATCTTCGATGGGCTCGAGGAATAGGTGATATAATCACCGTAGCTGATAAAAGGTCTAACGCGTCAATTACCGTCAACCCTATCATGGGGTTGACGGCTTTTTTCTTAATGGATCCTTTGGTGATTGAAAGGCTATATGGTATTCAAAATTGGTGATCAGGTTGTGCATCCCCAGCATGGCGTTGGATCTGTGTCCAAGCTGGAAAGCAGGGAATTTGTGGCCGGTGCCACGCGCCCATATTATGAAATCGCGCTGCCCCAGACTACTTTATGGGTACCACAGGAATTGCAGACCTCCGGTCTGCGCAAGCTGGCATTGAAAAGTGAAATCGAGAGCTGTCGTCTGCTGCTAAAATCCCCTGCTTCGCCGCTCAACGAAGACCCGCGCTCGCGGCAGGGAGAACTCGTCGAGCACTTAAAGCTGGGGACCTTTAAATCCCAGTGTGAAGTCGTCCGTGACCTGACTGCGTATGGATGGCACAAGCCGTTGAGCGGGACGATCGCCAATTTCCTGCGGGTCGTGCACGACGTATTGTGCCAGGAATGGGCCGTTGTGGAGAGGATCCAGGTCTGGGAGGCCGCGCAGGAAATCGATGGCTTGCTGGAGCAGGGCCGCCAGAAACAGGCTTCATCTGGTTGAACACTTAATGGCCACTCCATTGGGAGTGGCTTTTTTGTATGGAATAGCCTTGTCGTGAGAAAAAAAGACCCCGAGCAGTCTCGGGGATCAAGTGAGCTGTTGAGCCACCGACGAGAGTCGAACTCGTGACCTACGCATTACGAGTGCGTCGCTCTACCAACTGAGCTACGGTGGCATCTCTTAATTACGGGCAATATTTTACCATAAATAAGCAGGCGGGCCGTTTATAATTATTTGATATGAAAAGAAGCGGCATATATCTTTGGTCTCTTGGTGGCGTTCCCAAGTATGTCGGAAAATCTGTTGACGTTCATCATCGAATGATGCGTAATCACTGTGATAATGAAGCATTGAATCGTGCGATTCAAAAATATGGTTGTGACGCGTTCAAAAAAGAGGTTGTTTGTTACTGCGAACCAGGTGAACTGAATGAGCTTGAGGAGTATTACATTAGAGAATTGCATACTCATCGTTCAGAGAATGGATATAACCTGACTTGGGGAGGAGATGGGGTCGGTGCAGGTGAGGACCATCCATTATATGGGTTAACAGGCGAGGAGCATCCGTCCTGGGGAAGGAAGAATTCGACGGAAACGCTCAAGAGAATGTCTGATGCTCACAAAGGAATAACTCATTCGGACGAAGCAAAGAAAAAAATCGCCCTTGCTAAACTTGGTGAAAGAAATCCCTTCTTTGGAAAGAAACCCGCTAATGCATCTTCTGAATACTTCGGAGTAAGTAAATCTGTTAGAGACAACGAACATCATTATTGGAAGGCATCAGTAACAATGAATGGACAAACAAAACATATTGGCTATTTCAAGACGGAAATTGAGGCGGCGCAAGCCTTTAATGATTATATTATTAAGCATAAATTGAGCTATCCTTTAAATGATATCTAGAGATGCTCTCGGTTTCTCCAATTGCCCTATGGAAACTCGCAAGATTTCAACCTCTCGTTGCGTCTAAGATAGTAGGAAAACTAATGTTACGTGTTGCGATGATCTCCTATCACACCTGTCCGCTTGCGACCCTGGGCGGCAAGGATACGGGCGGAATGAACGTCTACGTCCGCGAGCTGACGCGCGAGCTGGGCCAGATGGGCGTCCATGTGGATGTCTTTACGCGTTCGCAGGACGACCACGTCCCGCACGTGCTGCACGAATTGGGCTACGGCAACCGCGTCGTCCACGTGCCGGCGGGGCCCGAGCATCCCGTCCCGAAGGAGGAACTGGCCAGCTACATCCCGCAGTTTGTGGAAGGCGTCAAATACTTTGCCTGCGAAAAAGGCATTCGGTACGATGTCATCCACAGCCATTACTGGATGTCCGGGATCGCGGCCGCTTCGCTCTCCGACGCCTGGGGCGGAACCCCGATCGTGAGCATGTTCCACACCCTGGGCGAGATGAAGAACCGCATCGCCCGCAGCGAGGCGGAACGCGAAGGCGGCTACCGGATCGAGGGCGAGAAGCAGGTCCTGCGCCGCGCCGACCGGGTCACCGTCGCCACGATCGCCGAGCTGACGCAGCTGCGCTTCCTCTACCGGGCCGACGCCAATAAGCTGTCTGTCATCCCACCGGGCGTGGATGTGAGCCACTTTTATCCGATCCCGGCCGACGAAGCCAAGATGTACGTAGGCCTGAAGCCGGAGGATCGCATGGTGTTGTTCGTGGGACGGATCGAACCCCTCAAGGGCGTGGATACGCTCATCCAGGCCATGTCCTGTCTGCAGTTGAAGGAAAAACAACCTGTCCACCTTGCCATCATCGGCGGCGACCCGTCCGCCAGCCCGCGCGAGATGAGCGCGGAGATGGCCCGCCTGCAAAAGCTGTGCGATGATCTTTGCGTGGGGCAGACGGTTGTCTTCCTCGGCAAACGCGACCAGGACAAGCTGCCTTACTATTATTCCGCCGCGGAGCTGGTAGTCATGCCGTCGCATTACGAGTCGTTTGGCATGGTGGCTCTGGAAGCCATGGCTTGCGGAACGCCCGTGATCGCGTCTGAGGTGGGTGGGCTGGCTTATCTGGTACGGGATGGGGAGACAGGCTTCACGATCCCGGATCAGGAACCCGAGATGCTGTGCGAAAAAATATCCTGGCTGTTGAATGATCGCGACCTGCACGCCACGATGAGCCGGCGCGCTGTGGAATATGCCCAGGATTATGCCTGGGAGAAAATTGCAAAGCAGATTGTGGATCTATACAAGGAACTGGCGAAATAAAAAAGCGCAGGTAGAAACGACCCTGCGCTCTTCGGATAGTTCAACCAACTACCATTCCCCGATATCTATTCCTTCATCTTCACATAAAAGATCAACTGCCCTTCGATATCCTGGGTGCGCATCTCGAAGCGGTCCTTGAGCTTGTTCAGCATGCGCGAAAGCTGCTTGTGACCGTACGTGCGCGGGTCGAAGCCGGGGTCCACCTGGTAGATGGCGTTGCCCATCACATCCAGCCGGGCCCAGCCATCCTGGCCCACCGCCATTTCGAAGGCCTGGCTCAGGACGGGCATCGGATCGAGTTCTTCCTTTTCGGTGCCTGTCTTTCTCGTGCGGCTGGATTGGATCCGCTTTTGCTGTACTGCTTTCTTTTCGACCACCAGGTTTTCGGTGTAGACGAACAGATCGCAGGCATTGACGAAGGCCTTGGGAGTCTTCTTTTCACCGATGCCCATCACGAAGATGCCGGTCTCGCGGATGCGCGTAGCCAGACGAGTGTAGTCGCTGTCGGACGAGACCAGACAGAAGCCGTCCACGACGCCCGAGTGCAGCAGATCCATAGCGTCGATGATCATTGCGCTGTCGGTCGCGTTCTTCCCCACCGTGTAACGAAATTGCTGGATGGGCTGGAAGGCATGATAGTTCAGTGTTTCCTTCCAGGAGTTCATGTTATTCGTGGTCCAGTCGCCGTAGATGCGGCGGACGGTAACCTGTCCATGCCGGCCTGCTTCCACCAGCATCTGGGGCAGCAGGGAGGATTGAGCGTTATCGCCGTCGATGAGCACGGCGATCTTCTGGCGACCATTGGTTAGTTTTTCGTTAGCCATAGTGATGTGATTATATTATGGATTGTCCGGGATGGGAGTGTTCAAACCATTGGGATTTGGCCCAAAAAGGCCGATGTCCTGGCAGGAGGCGGAGCCGACGCGCTGGAAGAGTCCGCCATCCGCAGCGACCTCCACCTGGATGGGCGTCTCCTCCTGGTAGGTGCTGTCCACCGTCAGTTTCAGGGTGACTTTGTAGCCGACAGGCAGAGTCGGCAGCTGCTTTGTTTTGTCCGGGTGCTCGCGGCCCTCGTCGCGCGCCTTGAGGGTTGCGGTCACGTTTGCGAGGTCCACGCCGCCGGTATTTCTCAGGACCACGAAGGCGTTCGTGACCTCACCCATGCTGTGCGTGACGTCGATGCTGGTGTTGCAGCCGAGGATTTCCACGGAGAGGGATGGACCGATCGGGCTGCTGGTCTGGGTGACGGCGGGAGTATCTGAGGGGACCGAGGTGGGTACCGTCGTCAGGGTTGGAAGGATGAACCCGGTCGCAGTGGCGATCTGCGGGGTGGGCGTCGCACTGGCCACGCCAATCACCAGCGGCGTGGGCGTGAAAATGGACGGCGTCCTGCTTGGCGGCAGGAATGGGGTGGGAGGGTTAAACGGTCCCGGCCGGATGACCCAGCCATTACAGGATGCCAGTAGCAGCATCCCCAGAATCACAGAAATCGTC
>JBAVVF010000128.1:0-4292 GCA_049697155.1 Anaerolineales bacterium | reverse complement strand
TCGCCGACCTCCATTGCTACCCGGCGGTAGAGCGCCATCGTGCGAAACAATGCCTGCCAGTTGTCTTCGATGTTTGCGCCCGCGTAAGTCTCCTCAAGTTCAGACCAGACCCCGGGGGGCAGTCGTTTCTTCAAGCCTTTGCCCAGGGCGCCGGTCTTCGCGGACCAGGCATGATCCAGCTCCACGCGCCATTCCAGCATGGGGCGCAGGTACACGTGTTTCATGTCGTAGTCGAGGCACCACTTTGCCGGCAGGAGCTCATCGCGCAGGAGACATTTCGCCACGTACGGCGCGTCGCTGAAGAATTCCTCGATCATTTGCTGGTAAAGCTCATTCGAGGGCGGCGCAGGGATGTAGGCTTTGTAGGTCGGCGGCTTCAGTCTCGCGGTGAGACCGTCCTTATCGAGGAGCACGCGGTACCCCGCATCCAGCTCGGCAGGGAGGACCGGCGCCTCGACGACCTTTCGCAGCCATTCGACGGTGAAGAACGTGAAGTCGATCTTGAGCCCATCCGCATACTGGGTAACGTTGCCGAACTTTGCGGTGCCATAATCCGGGTCCGGAAAGATGGGGTCCCAGTAGACCACCAGCACGTCCCCGAAATCTCCCAGCCAGCGGCGATCCACATGGAATGGACGGATATCGTCCACGACCAGGACCACGTCATAGTCAGAGAGGGGATCGACTTGCGCGTCCGGAATGGCGCGCGTGCTGGTGAGGAGCATGGCCTGGATCGAATCCCTCTGCTCTGCCCATTGAATCAATTCTGCAATGACATCGTCGGGGTGCTGATCGATCTGTTTCAATTTCAACCCTTTTTGCTCGATGATTTTAGTCGGGCGGATAATTCCTGATGATAGCTTCGCATGTTCGGGTGGACCGGCATGCCCTGTTCATCGAACCATTTGATCAGCAGACCCAAGTGCATATGAGAACCCTGTTCCATCCGGCCCTCATAGACGATCTTCCGAAGTTCCTCCACGCCGTCGTGGAACCATGCCCACTGACGCCAATCGCGCGTTGGCTCGAGAAGGTCTGAAAAACGCAGGCACCAGCACATCGGGTGGTGGAAGTTCTTCCCGTTCCCGTAATAGGTGTGCACGGTAATGGCATCCAGGATCAGCTCGTCGCGAATGCCCAGGTTCTTTTGGACGAAGTAGGAGCCGACCGGCCCATGCAGATAAAAGACATAGTCCCTTTCGCATTCAAAGCGGATTTCGATGCCCGCTTCCTCGAAAAGCTGCTTTTGCTGTTCGGGCGGGAGGTCTTTGCCCGCGTCGTGGAGCAGGCCGATGGTCCGGGCCTTCTCCACATCCAGGCCGTAGACGTTTGCAAGCTCGCCCATGACGTGCATCGCACCCAAAGAGTGCGCCAGCCTTTTCGGCGTAAGGACCTGCTCCAGGAATTTGATGTAATGCTCGTTGGACATTTCCAAAGTGGTTTCCTAATCCTGCTCCAGGGCGGAGTATTCAAACAGGGCATAGATTTCACTTGCCAGCCCGACACATTCCTTTCCACAATCAGTAAAATAATCGATGCAATTGGGGACCGGTGCGGCTCCTTTTCTGGCCTGCTTGAGAAGCCGCCAGAGATTCTGCTCGAAGCTCCATTTGTTGGTGCGGGGCATTTCGTCCAGGCGCTGCGGGCCGAGGCGGGACGCGTACCAGCGCAAATCATCGACAATTGACAGTAATCTCTGTGCATCCTCCGGGTAAGCCTTCTCGCTTTCGATCAGGTCAAGATAAATATCCTTCAACTCCTCCAGCATTTCCGGCACGCTCGGGCGCGGCTCCCCGTCGACGAGTTGAGTCACCCGCCCCAGGATGTCCTTTCCGCTGACCCAGCCATTCTCCTTGCCCAGGCTGTTGACGATCAGGTAGCGGTCGCCCTGGATCTCTCCGACCATGTGAAAAAGATAGCCCTGGTGCCAGGCGACCAGGACGATATCCCCAACCTGAACCTCGGCCGCGTCAGTGACGGGCGACATGGTGATGACCTGTCCGTGTTTGATCGCCTTGCGCATGGATGCGAAATTGCCGCCGTCCGGCGCCGTCCAGGTATAAGATTTGCCTTCCTTGAGGGACTCGACCAAAGGGTCCTTGTGGTGTTTGGACATTGCTGTTCTCCTCGGAATGTTTTGAGACATGAGCAGGGAGACAAAGATCGGAGTCTGAAAAGTATAGCATTAACTCTGCCAATAAAAACTCCCGCCAACCTTTCGGTCAACGGGAATTGCTGCTTCACTGAATACTGCTTACTGAACACTGCTTACTGAACACTGTTTACTGAATACTGGTTTACTGAATACTGCCTACTGGCTCTCCCCATACAACTTGCGGTGCACCACGCTCAACGCCCGCACCTGCTCCGCGGCATGATACGACGACCTCACCAGCGGGTTCGACTCCACCCACTTGAAGCCGATCGAATAACCATACTCGCGCAGCTCGGCGAATTCCTCCATGGTGTAGTATCTGGAAATCGGCATGTGCTTCTTGCTTGGCTGCAGGTACTGGCCGATGGTGAGAATGTCCACGCCCCACGAGCGCTGGTCGCGCATCACGGCCTTGACCTCGTCCATCTCCTCGCCCAGCCCCAGCATGATGCCCGACTTGGTCAGGACCTCCGGGTCGAGCTTCCTGGCGTTGGACAGGGTCGCGGCGGCCCAATCGTAGTTATCCTGCGGCTGGACCGTTTTGAATAATCGCGGCACGGTCTCCACGTTGTGGTTCAGAATTTCGGGGCGGGCCTCCATCACGATTTTCAAGGCTTCGAGCGAGCCTTTGAAATCGGGGATCAGGACTTCGATCGAGCAGCCCGGGCGCAGCTCGCGGATGCGGCGGATGACCATCGCGAAGATCGGCGCGCCGCCGTCCCGCCGTTCGTCGCGGTTGACCGAGGTGATCACCGCGTGTTTGAGTTCCATGGCTTTGACGGCCTGGGCCACCCGCTCGGCTTCGCCCCAGTCCATCAGCGCGGGCTTGCCGTGTTTGATGTCGCAGAATGCACAGGTGCGCGTGCACACGTCGCCGAGCATCAGGAACGTGGCGGTGCCGCTGCCCCAGCATTCGCCCAGGTTCGGGCACATGGCCTCTTCGCAGACGGTGTGCAGTTCCTTCCTGCGCATCAGTCCGTGCAGCCATTCATAGGTCTCGCCCGAGGGGGCGCGGACCTTGATCCAGTCGGGGCGGCGCAGGGGACGAACGTCAGTTTCGGGGATGACCCGGTCTCTCGTAGGGGTAACAGGCATGTATCCTCATGTGGAACCGTCATTGCGAGCCTTCGGGAAGCAATCCCATATGAGATTGCTTCGCTGCGCAGGGCAACTTACGCCCGCTTCGCTCGCAATGACGAAGAATTATTTTGCTTTTCTAACTTTCAGTCTCAAACCTTTTACTTCGACGACTTCCACCCGGTCCCCCTTACCGATCGGCTCGGAATCGTCGACGGATTCGGCACTCCACAATTCAGAGCCCAGTTGGACCTGGCCACCACTCCCGGCGACGGCGGTCCGGGCCGTCCCCAGCCTGCCGGCGAACGATTCCACGCCGGTGCTGACCGGCACTCGCAGGGCCCGCAGCGCGAACATCAGGAGCACCATGAACAACAGTCCAATAATAATCCCGGTGGCAACCACCAGTGGGACTGAGACGCGCTGGAATTGCGGCGTGCCGGGTGAATTGAACAGCACCAGCGCGCCGACGATGAACGAAGCCACGCCGGCGATGGTCAGCGCGCCGTGAGTCGGCGCTTTGATATCCAGGATGAACAGCACGAAGGCAGTCAGCAAAAAGAGACTGCCGAACCAGTTGACCGACAACAACCCGATGCCGTACAGGGCAATCGTGACGCAGACCACACCGATAAAGCCCGCCACCCAGCCGCCGGGGCTTGAGATCTCGATCAGGATCGCCATGACTCCCACGGACAGCAGAGTGAAGACAATGTTGGGGTCCGTCAGGAAGAGCAGGAACTGTTCGATGAAGCTCATATCGAGCATGACTGTTTCAACGTCGGAGGTGTTGATCGTGCGGGGTTCTCCGTTCATTTGAACCGTGAACCCGTCCAGGGCCTGCAGCAGATCTTCCAGGTCATCCGCCACGAAGTCGATCAGCCCGGCTTCGAGCGCTTCTTCGGCCGTGGCAGCTTTGGCTTCATCGATCATGGCCTCCGCCAGTGCAAGGGCTTTTTCGCCGCGCGGGGCCACAAAATCGCGGATCGAAGCCTTTGTGATTTCCTTGGCCTTGGTTTCGGCGGTTGTGTCGAGATTCTCGCCCGAGCTGCTGATCGGG
>JBAVVF010000127.1:0-2605 GCA_049697155.1 Anaerolineales bacterium | reverse complement strand
GATAACCGCCTGCACCAGGCATATTTGCTGGGCCTGCCGCTGCTGATCGGAGGCGAGTCCAAGGGGGCAGTCGTCTTCGTCCGGTTCGGAGGTCCCGTCTATGATGAGTCCCATATCGCGATCGCCTCCCTGGCCGCGTCGCTGCTTTCCGGGTTGTTTGAACGTGTCAATTGGACGGAGATGCGGGAGACTTTACAGGATCTTAAGCGCCAGATGCAGCTGCAGGAGGATTTCGTCAGCACGATCACGCATGAGCTGCGGACTCCATTGGGATTCATCAAGGGCTACAGCACCAGCCTGTTGAGAGAGGATACGAGCTGGGATAAGGAAACCCAAAAGGAGTTTTTGACGATCATCGATGAGGAGGCCGACCGTCTTTCCCTGTTGATCGAGAATGTCCTGGAGTCGGCGCGCCTGCAGAGCCGGACCCTGCCGCTGCGCTTCCAGCCCCTGCGGCTGGATGCCGTTTTGCGGGATGTGATCCAGCGCATCCATGCCCGCCACAGGGATCTCGACATCAGCGTGCAGTTGAATAGCGTCCCGCCTGTTTACGGTGACGGCGTGCGGCTGGCCCAGGTCTTTGACAACCTGTTCACCAATGCAGTTAAGTACGCGCCCGGCGCCCCCATTGTGATTTTGCTGAACCGGGTGGATGATAATGTCCTGGTCTCATTCATCGATCACGGGCCGGGCATCCCACAGGATTCCCTGCCGCTTATTTTTGAACGTTTCTACCGGGTGCGCGGGGAGAAAACCGTCACAGGCACCGGGCTTGGACTTTATATTTGCAAGCAAATAATCCAGGCACATCGTGGTAAGATTTGGGCAGAATCCGCTCCCGGCCAGGGAACAACGTTCTTCATAGAACTGCCCATTGACACAGCTAGGTAACATAAAAGAGGAGGCACTGTATGGCAAAACGCATTCTGATCGTGGATGATGAACCCCGTTATCTGCGCCTGCTCGAGGCCAATCTGCGGACCGAGGGGTATGAAGTTGTTACGGCCCAGGATGGGATTCAGGCGGTCAGCGTTTTTTCGGACCAGCCCATCGACCTGGTGCTGATGGACGTGATGATGCCGAAGCTGGATGGGTTTGGCGCCACTCAGCGTATTCGTGAATTTTCCAGTACACCGATTATTATTCTGACTGCCAAAGGCGACGAACAGGATCGCGTCCGGGGGCTCGATCTGGGAGCCGATGATTATCTGGTAAAGCCATTTTCAGCGACCGAGCTGCTGGCCCGGGTGCGGGCCGTCCTGCGCCGGGCCCAACCTCCCAGTGAAGTGGGTCAATCCCGTTTTTTCACACACGACAATCTGAAAATCGATTTTGCCCGGGCGGAAGTCTGGCGCGGCGAACAGCCCGTCTCCCTTTCGGCGACCGAGTATCGGCTGCTGCTGCAGTTTGCCCATCACGTCGGCAAGATCATGACATCGGAGGAGCTTCTGACCAGTGTCTGGGGTCCCGAATATCGCAGCGACAAGGAGATCCTGTGGGTGAGTATCGCCCGTCTGCGCCAGAAGCTGGAGGATGACGCACATAGTCCCAAGCACATTGTGACCCGTTCCGGCCTGGGATATCTGATGCCGCCCATCGAAGAATGAATCTGTCGGGAGGTTGTTTTGGTTGGTAAATCCATCCTGATCGTCGATCATAATCCGTCCAGCCGTGTTTTCCTTGCCAGGCACCTGCGCAGCAGGGAATTTAAGGTTATAGAAGCCCCGACCGGCAAGGATGGCCTGATCGCGGCCTGGCGCGACCAACCTGATCTGATTCTGTTCGATCCCACCCTGTCGGACGTGCCAGGCAGGGAGTTCCTGCAAAAGCTGCGCGCCGATCCGCGCACGAAGGCCACCTTCCTGATTGCGCTTTCCAGCGATCCCGGCCCGGACTGCAGAGAGACCTGCACCATGGCGGGCGCCAACGAATACCTGGTCAAGTCATCCGGAGCGATCCCGGCGCTTGACGAAATCCTTGACCGAATATATGCCGCTGAAGAAATCCACGAGAGCTCGCTTCCGCCTCCGGTTCCTGAAAAAAGCGGCTCGCTTATCGTCTTCCTGAGTGGAAAAGGTGGGACGGGTACTTCGTCTCTGTGTGCCAACTTCGCGATGAATATCCAGCAGGCGCAGCCCGAGTCGCACATCATTGTCGCTGATCTGGTTCTGCCGATTGGCTCGATCGGCCAAATCGTTGGCAATCATGGCTCCCTGAATCTGGTAACAGTGGCAAACCTTCCACCGGAACAAACGAATACCGAATACTTCCGCAAGAATCTGCCCATACCTGAGTTATGGAAGTTCCAGCTGCTGGCAGGTTCTCCCGATCCGCAGCAGGGAAATACGGTCAGAGGCGAACGCATTAATCAGATCGTGGATGTGCTCCTGTCTGCCTACGATTTCATCATTCTTGATATCGGGCGCTCCCTTTCCCGCATCAGCCTGCCTCTCATCCAGAAAGCGGACCTGATCGTCCTGGTCGTTTCCACCGATCAGAGCACGATCCAGCTGACCAAGACGGTTTGCGAATATCTTCAAACCCAGGGGATCGACAGCCAGAAGATTTTTGCGGTTTTGAACCGGGCCGTCGGTCTGGAAGGCCT
>JBAVVF010000126.1:0-10751 GCA_049697155.1 Anaerolineales bacterium | reverse complement strand
GAGCTAATGGCCGAAGACGTGGTTCAAGAGGCCTTCGTGCGTTTCTATCAACGCGCGGATCGCTTTGATGAGGCGTGTCCCTTCGAACCATATTTCATGCGGTGCGTCGTCAACGCTGCACTCAATTTGGTGGAACGAGAGAAAAAAGGACGCTCCTTTGCAGATGAGGATGCCTCTGAATTGGAAGAACTCCTCGAACAGGCAGCCTCCGTGGAAGAACAGGTAGAGTTCAACGCACTGAAGTGGCAGATCGGCGAAGCTCTCGCACAACTATGTCCCCGCCAGAGGGCAGTCATTGTCCAGCGTTATTACCTTGAGATGAGCGAACAGGAAATGTCTGAAGCGCTGGACTCTCCCCCGGGAACAATAAAGTGGCTGTTGAATGCCGCGCGCACTCGTCTGCGTTCGTTGCTTGGCTCAGAAAGGATGGCGGAATGAAACGGAAATCCTATTCCCAAATCCTGGACCATGTGGCTCGTGATCAAATGGCTGCAAATACCGATCTGGCTCCGCGTATTTTGGCGCGAATTCAGAAAGGAAAAAGTGCAAACATGAAACCACGTATGAAGGTCTTTGCGGCAGCGGTTGCTGCTCTGCTCGTGATCGCAGCTGTATTGATGAATGTACCTGCCGTCAGAGCAGCCATCCAAAGATGGTTCGGCTATGTGCCGGGTATCGGCCTGGTCAGCGAGGGACAAATTCGGGTGCTGGCAGAGCCTGTTTCCGTCACACGCGATGGGATCACACTCACTATCGAGCATGTGCTGGTGGACTCGCATCAGACTACGGTCGTATATTCGGTCGAAAACCTGGCAATGGACATACTGGATAACCAACCGAAGTGGAATTCTCCCGGTTGTTACAAAGACGCAACTCTGCGTTTGACCGAGGATGTGCTTTCACCTACCGACCAGATTGGAACGAGTTGGATGACGGGCTATCAACATAAAACGATCTATCCCGCCATTCCATCCACTGTGGACGAAGTAACGTTCATTATGCCGTGCATCCGTTCGGCGATACCTGGCAAAGCTCCTGAGAATTGGGAACTATCATTTCGCCTGACCCCAGCTCCGCCCGACATGACGGCCTTCCCGGTGATCGAGATCTCCACACCTGTCAAGGAGACCCCAACCCTTCTACCGCAGGTAGAGCCTGTCACCACTCTCTCAACCGATGGGGTTTCTCTGGTACTGGACCGCGCCGTACAGATGGATGATGGCTATCTGATCTACGCCACCCTGCATTGGGAAAACACCGGGTTTAGTTCGATCGATCGGAACGATACGTTCACGATCCACTTGCTGGATGCGAATGGACAGGAGGTCGCATACACATACGATCTGGATGCACTGTCCAGCATGGAATGGCAGCCGGGGAAGACCTCTTTCGCTCTTCGAACTGGGCCCATTCAGGTCGCGGGTCCACTGACCCTTGTCCTGGATTCGGTCGTAGCGACGGTAGCAGTGCCAGTAGACGCCAGGTTCACGTTCGATCCGGGGCCCGATCCGCAGCCGGGACAGGTCTGGGAGTTGAACAAGGATATCGATGTTGGGTATGGGCATTCCATACGGATACTGCGCGCAACCTATCCCAAACCGCCGATGGAGAATCTCCCTCCACAGCCTGGATTCTCATTTGACATCGAATCGCCAACCGGCGTAACGCAGGCTATGATGCTCGATAAGGATCATCCACTTGGCGGCGGTGGTGGTGGCGGTGGCTCTTTCACAGGGATATTCAGCGCCGGTTTTTCGTACGCGGGAGATATACCCGAGGGGCCCATCACTGTGCATGTTGAATCCATTGGGTTCAGCCTGCCCGCTCATTTGGAGACATCATGGACACCTCCTGCAACGACGCCCAAAGTTGATCCCACACCTCAACCGTCAGCCTGTTTGACGCGTGAAAGCTGGCAGCAGGCTTTGCAGGCACATGCGTCCCTGCCATCGAATATCACTGGGACGCTCGCGTTATCTTACCTGTTGCCTCCGACCTACAATTACGAAGTATCGGTAGCCAAACTGGATGGCAGCGCTCAAAAGGCTTATGGCTTTGGGTTTGGTCCGTCATTATCGCCGGATGGCACACGCATTGTGCATCAGGGACCGATGAACGAAGGACCCTCGAAAGGCTTGTACATCACAGATCTTGCTTCAGGGAACTCGGCAATTGTGCCGGGCACAGGTTTAGGTGATTCGGGCCCGCTCTGGTCGCGGGATGGCCAAAGGATCGCCTTCACCCGTGGACCTTCATCCGGTTTGATCGGCGCTCCGGGTTCCTACAATGTCATGATCATGAACGTCGATGGTTCTGATATTCGCCAGCTGACCTATAGCGAAGGCGCGAATTATCTAACGGCATGGATGCCGGATGGTGTTGGCATCGTGTGTACGTCCGCGATACGCGATGGGGTTTCCATCAACCTTATGAATACTGAAACCGGTGAGACACGGACCTTGTTTGACCATAATTACAACGGAACTGTAGCGGTCTCCCCGGATGGAAAGCGGCTGGCTTTCGAAGAGATGCTGCCGCTCGATAAATATGGCTTGTTCGTATCTGACCTGGATGGTTCCAATCGCAAACTATTGGCAGATGGAAATCCCTATATCGTGACCATCCCTTACTGGAGTCCCGATGGAAACTGGGTGATCGCCAGTGTTCACAATTCGGAGGCGAACAACGAGTTCAATGCAAAGCTGGCATTGATTCAACCGGATACCTGTCAGATTATTGCATTACCCGATCTTACCGGATATGTCTCTTCCTGGTTGCCCTAGAACGCAGAAGGACCTAAGGGTTTGCGAAACCCTAAGAGAGTGTTTTAAAAGTGGTCGAGTAAGATTGGAGAATGACCAAATTCAACCAAACCTACTCGACCGATCTCAAGTATACCGAATGGCAACAGATTTCGGAGTTTTTTCCAACTTTCCAAATGGGCCGTCCACCTAAATGGGAAAAATGGCAAGTGATCAATGCGATCCTGTATGTCAATCGTACTGGATGCCAATGGCGGATGTTGCCCGTCAATTTTCCTCCGTGGCGAACGGTGTATTTCTACTATTGGAGTGGGCAACGAGATGGTTTGCGGCAGCGGATCAATGAGGTATTGGTGAAGAAAGTGCGCAAGAAAGCTGGACGCAATGAGCGACCGAGTGCGGCAGTGATTGACAGCCAGAGTGTAAAGACTTCGGAAGGCGGTGACGAACGCGGCGTGGATGTGCATAAGCAAACGCCGAGTCGGAAGCGACACCTGGTGGTAGATGTTGTCAGTAACGGTGGTAAAAGTCCTTAAATCATCGAAATAAGATGTCCACTGAAAATCACATAGAATGTCACTTTCGGTAGGAATCGAAGGAGGCAGCTATGTTGAGGAAGGAGGATTTTGCGGTGATCGAGGCATTGAACAAACGCGGCCTGTATCTCAAAGATATCGCCGCCGAAGTAGAGGGGCATCCAAATATAAAGATTGTCCAGGAGTATCTTGATGGACTGTCAAAGAAGGAATAAAGAGATCTTCTTCTCACAGCGCTTGGCTCGTTCTAGATCGGTTGTAGCAAACACTTTATTGTTGTTCTGTGATGGAAGGCAAGTACTTTTTGAATGCGGATGACATTGTAACGCTCTTATATCAACGATACCGTTCTACCTCAACAAAAAGACCACGCTATTTGCGTGGTCTTTTTGTGGGCGCAATAAATGGATAAGAAATTATGTGCCTATATGGAGGCGGTCCCGACGGGTTCCAGTCCCGCGACCCTACACAGGTAGAGAGAGCGAATAGAATAAGACATGTTGTTGGAGTACACGACTGCAGATCGCTCCCTTGAGAAAGGGGATCAAGAAGCATAACCCAAGGGCCAAAGCGAACCGTCCAGGTAGACGGTTGTCTCGCGCGAATCTCCAGTTTCTGTACTGCTATCGGTCATACGGGATAGGTTTAGCCTACTATGCCACCGAACTCGTTGAGCATCTTTACGGCTGGCTGGCGTACTATCACTTTGCTCGCGACCGCGAGAGCCTGCGGATCAAACTCGACCAGCTGATATCATGCAAAGGGCTGCAGCGTTCAAACAATATCGAAGATCGATCCCGGCATGGACATGTTTTAGTTATGCACCACGGATTGTGGTGGTATCACCCTATAAAGTCCACGCGCAGGGCATGCCCGCCAGAGGTGAACTGCAATAATGATGCTGCTTCCTTGGCTTTGACAGGCTCTGCGGGGGCAGCATACGCAACACGAGTCTGGCTTGCCAACCCTGGCAGAGACGCGAGAATAAACAAAACAGAAACAATGCGGGATATCGATCTCTTAGCGAACATGGTAGCCTCCTATAAAATCTGGGTGATATCTATCTCTGTGCATTGATCATTAAGACGCCGTAAATGAAATTATCCACATCTTTGGTGAAAAGGTCTTCGACTTTTTGCCCGGCAAGTGTGCGTAATTCCAGTTCCACGAAGTAGATATATTCGCCATGAGACATCCAGGCGTAAAAATAAGTATGCCCATCTTGAAACCCGTAAAGAGCAAACTTTTCAGTATATGGATGAATTGATTCCAGTTGCATGTCTCCCGGCCGCTTATAACTATCTACAATTTCTTCAAATGTGGACAGCTGGAACGAATAGACGCAATTTGAAAACCTGACCCAATATACATCGGCGTTGGTTCTATCTTCAAAGTCCCGGCAGACCTGTGTGCGTTTGGATGATACAAAATCTCTGAGAGCCTCCCATGTACTCCCATACAGTGCGCTTGCCTCTGCCTCGGTGATCAGGTTTGCGGCTAATGGTGCGTAGAAACTTTCTTGCGTGGGAGACAATGGGGTGGCAGTTGGGCGAGGGACAAGACGTGATTTTTCAAGCATGTTTTGAAGCGCAAAATCGATTATGCCTGCTGCCTGATTTTCATAAATAGATTGCAGTGAAGCCTGATCATCCGTTGCAAAGTTCATCTCGACAAGCAGAATATAATTTCCAACCTCAATGATCTCGAAGAATTTTACGAATTTCGTGGAGTTGTCCTCCAATCTTTTTGCCATGAGGCTGATCTGCCCAACATCATTAAATGTATTGCCGGGCACAAGGACTTCATACTCCTCGTTAAGAAAGGCGTCGCGCTGGCTTTCAAATGTTAAGTCGGGCTGCGTCATTGCGAAACATTGTTCAAAAAATACATAAGGCTTCTTTTCCCGGGTGTAGTCAATACAGGCATACGTTTCGCCCCAGCGATCGTTTGTATAATTCCACTTTTCTCCAAAAATCTCAACTCCATTACCTGGCTGCCCAAGGATCATCCAGCGCGGAACAGGGTTGTATGCTGAGGAATCCGGAAACGGTGTTGAGGTTTGAGTTGGAACCAGCGTAGGAATGGGTGAGGGCGTTGCGCTTGGCAGCAGTGTCGATGTCGGTCCAACGATTTGTCCTGCACCACAACCTGATAATATTAAGCTTGTAACCAGGAAAAGAAGAATGGAAAATCTTGTATTCCTGGATACAAAGGCGAACACTTCTCCAACGGGCCGGTTAATGTCGAGGTTGATTTCGAATGTAGCCATGGTGTTCATCTCCTTGATTAAGAACTCAGTGCAAAGCATTGTTGCGCGGTTCCAACCTTCCCTCTATACCAAGAGGGAAGGTTGTTATGCATACCATATGTGCGCTTACTTGAATTGAAAGTTTGCGCGCTGAATTGTGCCATCCGCGAGTTTCACAACCAGCTGGCGGCAAGTGCCCGCCCAGGATTTCTCCGTCTTCCAGACATAGTGGTATTGATCGCTGCCCGGATCATAGGTCAGGGCGCTCGATCCCGGAGTTACCGTTTCTTCGATGCCGTCCACGAGATCGGTGGAGTTACACGCGATCTGTTCGGACCTGGGATAGCCCGCCGCGAAGATATTCAGCCCCTGGTCGCCGCCCAGACTGAACTTCACCGGAATGGCACGCCCGGCATTGACCGAGTTCCAGGTGGGCAGGTTATCCACCGGCTGGAAGAAGCCGGCCCAGTTGAAGATCACAACATGATTCGCAGCGTTCGAGCCGGTATCGTTGTCCTTATCCGTTACATTCACGACCACAGAGTACAAGCCGAACGTCGCATAGACGTGGGCGGGACCCGTGCAGGTGTTGCCAAGGACCGTGCCAGGCAGGTCGCCTGATCCGTCACCATAATTCACGGTGCAGGTGAAGGGACCATCGTTCGAACCCGGATCCCCAAACGCGGCACTGGCTGTGACAGATTGTCCTTCCGTGGAAGGCTCAGGGGTGGCAGCCGGCGCGTCCACGTTCGGCGCGACGTTGTCGACCGTGACAGCCGCAGCACTCGTGACCGGCGGGTTGACGCCATCGCTGACCTCGAGCGTGGCAGTGTAACTCCCATTGTCCGTACAGGTGAGATTTGGTTGAAGGGTACTGGCGCTATCGAAACTGCACAGGGCCGAATCCACGCTCCAACTGTAGGTAAGTATGTCCGCAACGTCCGGGTCTGAGGCGCCGGCGCTGCTCATGGCGATGGCTGCGCCTTCGTCACCGAGATATGGCCCGCCTGCGCCGGCTGTGGGCGGCTGGTTCGAACCAACCTCCGTTGTCCAGGGCAGGTTGTCTACCGCGCCACCAGATCCAATAAAGGGAGAGTCGCAGAACGTGTCACTGTTCGTGTTGTTACAGCCTTCTGTGGATTCGTCATATTGGCTATAGTAGTTACCGCCATCGGGTGCGGCTAAGTTGAACACGTTCCCTACATTGACATCAGTATCGTAGGTGTAGCTTCCATAGTAATCGGTACCTGGGCGATAGTCAAAATTGTACGTATAACCCCAATTTGCGAGGTGGATCGGGGTGCTGGTATTCACAAAATTATTTTGGTAGACCGTATTGTTGGTGCTGGAATAATCTTGACTGCTGACATAATGGGTGCCGTAGTACCAGTAGTCTTGCGAATAGAAATAGCCGTCAATTTGGACCCCGCCGCTACTATTCGAGATGGTATTGCCCTGGATCGCATTGTTACTCCCGGCAAACATGTAGATCCCAGGACCGTATAAGATGTTCGAGATGGTATTGTCGCTTATGGTGTTATTGTTGTCATATTGCGTGAGAATCCCACCGTAGTAGAGATTCGAGATGGTGTTATTTGTTATAACATCAACAGTTGAACCATTGTCATCGAATTCGTAAGTTAAAATCCCATAGTATCCACTAGTACTACTACTCGAGATGGTGTTCTGATCAATGGTCACATTTCCACAAAGACTGTAGTAACAGCTATTATCACTATAGATTCCATAATAAAGGAAATCGGTGATGGTATTGTCCGTTATGGACAGATTGCTGACGCCATACGCGTAGATCGGATAGTAGACACCACCTGAGCCTGAGACGGTGTTATTCGTCACCGTGATATTGTTACCATAACCGACCTGAATCCCATAAGTCGAGACGCTGACATCCAGGTTCTTGATGGTTACCCCGTTGAAACCATAGGAATAGACGGCATAGTTCCCGGACGCCGAGATTTGATATCCAGCGCCATCCAGGGTGATGCCATCATTCTGGATAAAGATGGCATCGTTGACGTTCCCGGTCAACGTGCAGGTCTTCGTAGTAGAGGACCATGTCCCTAAGGAAGTGCTGCAATCACCGCCCGTGGCGTTATCGTACAGGTAATACGTGGAGGGTTGGTCGCGGAACCAGACGCGATGACTCTCAGAGAGATCCTGGGTGTAGGTGAAACTGCCAGTGGCATCGGTGGTAAACGTGACGGGATTGAGACCTTCATCCGCGTAATGGTAGTAGAGCGTGTTGGCTGCGAATCCGCTCAGTGTGAACTCGGCTGAGCCGGCGGCAGCTTCAGGAGCGATCGTCAAGTCCACCATGTCCGGAACCGAACTAAGGGTCAGGGTGACAGGTACCGAACTATCGAGCGTGACCGGCAAATACGGGCTGTCCGGCAATGCAAAATGGATGCCCGTCCCCTGCGTCGAGCCGGGCAGATCCTGGGGTGCTGCTCCTTGGGACGGGAGAGGGGGTGTCGGGTCCTGCGCCGCGGCCGGGCTGACATTGGCAAAGCTAAAGATCACTGCCAAAATCATCAAAACTGAAATCATTCGAACCTTGTTCATTTTATTTGCTCCTCTTCAATATAAGGCTTGTGTATTGAGTATCTGCCGCGCAGGCAGAGTCCTCCATCTGATGGTCTGAATCTGGTTCTTGCTGAGTCGACTCAAATCCGTTTGAAATGCGGTGAGATAGAACCTGATCGTTCCTCCTTTCCCGGCTTTCGATAACAACCAATGGAATGCTGCAAAGAATAAGGGATGTCCCCGTGGCTGGTCTGATGCCGAAGTTGAAAATTACCGCGCAGCCAGCCTCAACAGCAAGGAAAATTTGGATGGTATTGTGTTCATTCGGTCTCCACTAAAATCGGCTCGCCAATATACAAATTCTGACTGAACCAGACTGCCAATGACAGACAATTAACCGCCAAAAAACGCCAACCTCGAATCGAATATGGATCGAACCTGATTCAGTGTACTTATCCCGCGTGTCCCCAGCGTGTCGCAGAAGGCTAAAAACGCACTAATTTCATTTACTTAGTCTAGATTCAGGGATATAATGAGGAAACTGGCTGATGCGGAGGAGTGGTATGTCCCGGCGTCTCGCCTTGCAGCTTCTCGGTCCCCCAAAATTGGAATTGAATAACACGTCCATCGTTATCGATCGGCGCAAAACGCTGGCTCTGTTGGCTTATCTCGCAGTCAACCGCTGGCGGCACCATCGCGACCATATCAGTGCACTGCTGTGGCCCGATCAAGATCAAACCAGGGCATTCACCAACCTCCGTCATATCCTGTGGGAAGCGCAGCAGGCAATTGGCGAAGGCTGGATCGTCCCCGCTCGCGATACCATCGGATTGATTCCAGATGCAGATCATTCGAATGAGCAGATGATTTGGCTGGACGTTGCGCGTTTCAAATCTCTTATCGCCGAAAGCCGCGCCCAGAAGGATGTAGCGCTTCGTATCCCCCTGCTGACTGATTCCGTTAAACTTTATCGCAACCACTTCCTGACCGGCTTCAGTCTCAAGGATACGCCGAAGTTTGACGAATGGGCATTTGCCGAATCTGAAGACCTGCGTCACCAACTCGCCCATGCTCTTACCGCGCTCACAGATGACCACTGTTCGCTGGGTCAGGCAGATACAGCCATCCCGCATGCACGGCGATTGATAGCACTCGATCCGCTGAATGAGTCATCCCATCGTCAGTTGATGCAGATTTACATCCAGGCAGGACAGCACAACGCAGCATTGAAACAATATCAGATTTGCGAGCAAATTCTGCGCAAGGAACTGGGTGTTGACCCGCAGCCGGAGACCCGTGCCCTCTACAAGCAGATCCGCAAAGGGGAGATCAAACCGAATCTGCCCGGGAAACAAAAAGAGATGGGAATGCCACAGCATAACCTCCCGTTTCAAATCAGCAAATTCATTGGGCGTCAAAAGGAATTGAATGAGATCGTAGGTCTCCTCGCGGACCATCACCTTGTCACGCTGGTGGGCACAGGCGGCATTGGCAAGACCCGCCTTTCTTTGAAGGTGGGGGAAGGACTATTAAGAAATTATGCCGATGGCGTCTGGCTGGCGGAACTGGCTTCGCTTGGTAATCCCGCGCTCGTGCCGCAAACCGTTGCGGCACTCTTCAGCCTGGTCGCAGGGTCTGAGGAGCTGCTGACCGAAAAACTGATCCGCGCCCTGCGTCCGAAAACCGTTCTGCTCCTCCTCGATAACTGTGAGCACTTGCTCGATGCCTGCGCACACCTAGTGGATGTGTTGCTCCGCAATTGCCCGAACTTGAAAATCCTTACCACCAGCCGTGAGCCGTTAGGGATTACGGGCGAAGCCCAGTACCACGTCCCGCCGCTGGGGCTGCCCGACCTCCAGCAGATTCTTGAAAACCTGTTGGAATATGAATCGGTCCAGTTGTTCGACGAGCGTGCCCGCCTCGTTCAGAAACATTTCTCGCTGACGATGGAGAATGCTTTTTCCGTCACCCACATCTGTCACCGTCTCGATGGCATTCCGCTGGCGATCGAGCTGGCGGCCGCGCACGTGGATATGTTTTCAACGGAGCAAATAGCCGCGCGGCTGGATGAAAGTTTCAACCTCCTCACAAGAGGCAGCCGCACCGCACTGCCTCGTCAACAAACACTCCGCGCATCCATTGACTGGAGCTGGAATCTGCTTTCGGAGACGGAACAAATCCTCCTGCGGCGGCTCTCGATCTTTGCAGGTGGCTGGAGGCTCGATGCGGCAGAGGCAGTCTGCACTGGAAATGGCATCGAACTTGGTCTTGTGTTCGATGGAATGACTCAGCTTGTGGCGAAATCGCTGGTCATCGTGAGTCAGGAGCCAGGTCGCGAGAAGCGCTATCGCCTGCTCGAGATGATCCGTGAGTATGCGCGTGAAAAACTGGCGGAATCGGGTGAAGAAGCAAATCTCTCCGATCAGCATCTGAAATGTTTTCTAAATCTCTCAGAACAAATTGAGTATGAGTTGGTACGTTCCCAACAGATGGAATGGTATGCGCGCGCGAATGATGAGCGCGAAAACCTGCGCGCCGCCCTGAAGCAGGCTGGCGGGACCGATGTGGAGGCCGGGCTGTATATATCCAGCCAGCTTCAGAATTATTGGGAAAGTTTCGATAACCAGGAGGGTGCGCGCTGGCTGGCTGAATTTCTCCAGA
>JBAVVF010000125.1:0-3259 GCA_049697155.1 Anaerolineales bacterium | reverse complement strand
GATGATTTCGTCCGCGCTGCGATTAAGCATGTTGGCAAACGCGCGGTTGCAGACCACGATCCGGTGCGTGGCCGGATCGCCGATGGCAATGCCATGCGCACAGCCTTCGAAGGCATCGGCCCACTTGCGGAGTTCCTCCTCGGTCTGTCTGCGTTCGGTGATATCCTGCACGAGCGCAAAAAAACCTTTGACCTGCCCGGCGGCCCCGAAATCCGGGACATAGGTGGCATTCACAAAACGCTCACCGCTGGAATACGGAATCGTGGTTTCATAGTTGACGGTCTCCCCGCTCAAGGCCTTATCGATATACTTTGAAACTTTCTCGTAGGCCGCCTCGCCCAGCACCTGCCCGATGCGCCTGCCCTCCACTTTGGCATCGAACCAGTCTTCGTAGGCCTTGTTGGTGAACCGATAGCGGTGGTCGGCATCCACGTAGGAGATCAACACCGGCAGGGCATCAATGACCGTCTGCAGGTGTTTCTCACTGGTATGCAGCACGTCGGTATAACGCCGGATCAGCCAGTAGAGCAGCCCGGCTGTGACGATCACGTATCCCCAGCCCTTATAGATGCTGATCGTCGTCAACATCTCCCGACTGGAGGCCAGCCCTGCGGCCACCCGGTCGGAGAACAGGATCCAGGCACTGCCGATCACCAGATAAATCCCCGCGATCCTGAAGGCTCCCCAGTTGGGAAGAACTGACAGGAAGAAGGGCTGACGCTTGTTCATAAAAGCCTCCCGGCACAGAAAAACGATGACTCCATTTGCCAAATTATAAGAGGAGAAGCTAAAAGAAGACGGGATTGCTCCTAAAATCATTTTCCCGTCCGGACAGCGATATGCACATGGGGGGATTCCCTACCCGTGACAGATGCTTTGGGGCTAACAAACCGACCGTTTTCTCTTGTCAAATCGGTAATTCCATGTAAAATATAGAGGCTCCATTCAGGGTGCCCCCCTCACTCTGAATGGGGCATTTCTGTCCCTGCAATCCCTTGATATCGTTTGGCCTGTCCATCTGGCCACACTGTCCATTCGGACAGTGAAGACTCCCCCGGCAATGGGGGATTTTTCCTTCCCTGCGAGTTACGATATAAGCTGAATAAGAACCGCTGGATCCCCAAAGGCTGTGTGTACTCTGGCGAACAGTTGACGACAGCCAGGATACCGGTCAAACTGAAAAGTTATAATGGCACTCACGGCAGCCACATCGGCACACGCATCCGCGACTTCATGCTGCCGTTCTTCTCGGAGCTGCTGAAGTTTGAATGTAAGGAAGGAACGAGAAAATGCATCGCAAACAAATCACTGTATTCCTGATCCTGCTGGTGGTCTATGCCCTGGCTATCTTCGTAAGTTACGCTTTTTTTCTGGATGAGCTCGCGGCCTCCATGGGCACCCCTCTGCCCGATCTGGGCATGCCGAATTCCCTATTCGGTCTGGCTGCCGCCGGGATTTTCCTGGTTCTCTACGGCATCCTGGGATTGGCAGGCTACTGGTTTGCACGGAAGCTCGCTCTGCCAGGCATCTTCAGCGCAGACGGAGACTGGCGGCGCTGGTTCTTCCTCCCGCTCCTGCTCGGCCTGGCATGCGGAGTCGTTCTCGTCGCGGGAGATCTCTTATTCGCACCCATCAATGGCTTTGGCAGGTTTGTGCATCCTCCTTTTCCGATTTCCATCTTCGCCTCGCTGACGGCGGGCATCGGGGAAGAGATCCTCTTTCGTGGATTTGTCTTCGGCTTGTGGGGACTCCTCCTCAACTGGCTGCTCAAGCGCTTCAACGGCCGCACTGCCGCCCTGTGGATCGCCAACGTGATCGCCGCGCTGGCCTTTGGCGCGGGTCACCTCGGGACGGTTCTCGTCCTGACGGGGGCCGCCTCGCTGGCAGAGGTGAATCCGGTTCTGCTGCTCGAGGTCTTCCTGCTTAACGGGATCATCGGGCTGGTCGCGGGCCAACGCTACATGAAAGATGGACTGGTCGCCGCGGCGGGCGTCCACTTTTGGACGGATATGGTCTGGCATGTGACGTGGGGATTGTTCTGAGAACAACTATCCACCTGGATAGTCAAAGACTCCCCTGGCGGCGGGGGAGTCTTTATTTCCGGAGAGGTAGGATCGAGCACGAAAGGACATTCAACCATGAAGAAAGCATTCTTATTCATCACAATATTCGTCGTCCTGTCCCTGGCATGCGACCTGTCGGTGGCAGTAACACCGCCCAGCGGTCCGGCTCCGCTGCCCACCAATACCATGATTGTAGCAACTGGTGTTCCGACCCAGATTCCGGCATCTCCAACCACCATCCCGGCGACCGCGGCTCCCAGCGCGACGGCCACGCTGCCGCAGCCTTCGTTCGAGGGCGTGGAAGTATCCGTCGATCCGTTGAGCATCGTTCTATCGCCCGGTTTGGCCAGCGGGGCACGCGGCATTCAAGTCCCGCGCGCCGAAGGCGATAACGTTTCCCCCTGGGAGGTGACCCCGGGTCATATTCAACTCAAGCTGGAGGGTTATCGCCTGCAGGAGAAATTCCACGAGCCGCAGATTTACGTCTACCCGGCTCAGGCTTACGCAGAAATGTTCCCGGCCGCGTTCGAGAGCATGCATCGTTTGAACAACATCATGTACGACCCTGCCGCGCCGATCAGCGACGAGCAGCTTCCCCGGGTCCCCTTCTTCAACGCCGCCCAGGTCTTTACATCCAACATTCAGGTGATCTCGTTCCAGAATGGACGGGGAGTTCGTTTCCTGACGGAATATGCCCAGTATTCCGCCTCGGCCAACAACGACGACCTGTTCTATCATTTCCAGGGCCTGACCAGCGACGGAGCGTATTACGTCATCGCCATCCTGCCCATCACGGTCCCGGTACTGGCAGAAACCAATGACGCCGGAGCTGTTCTTCCACCCGGAGGAATCCCTTACCCGTATTTCGCCAACCCGGATGCTGATATGCAGGCCTATTACACCGCCGTCACGAACCTTTTGAATGCGACGTCGCCGGAGGCCTTCAATCCTACGCTCGGCCAGCTTGATCTGCTGATCCAATCCATGAAGATTATCCCCTAAGAGACTGTTTCTTAAAGACTCTTTGGGACACGGACACCACGGAGTTACCCTGCGGGTACGATGTCACTGAGTTTCACGGAAAAAACCGTAATAAAAAGGCTCCTTTCCGTGGTTTCCATGAAATCCGTGTACAAGCGAAGCAGTCCTGTGGATAAAAAAGACGGCAATAACGACTTAAGAAACACTCTCTTAGG
>JBAVVF010000124.1:0-2704 GCA_049697155.1 Anaerolineales bacterium | reverse complement strand
GCGGCACGCCGGACGACCCGCGCCTGAGATTGAACCTGGTGCGGACCGGCATGAAAATAGCCCTGCTGGTCCCCTTGTTGTTCCTCTTCTGCATGGTGGTTTTCGCGGCTCACACCCTCGCCGACTGGCTCACGTGGTGGGGCTGGTCTTTCATGTTCGCGGGAGGGGGCAGCGTCCTGATCGGCTTGTTCGGATCGCCTCTGGTCGGTGGGATCCTGCGGCTGCTGATCCTGAATCAGCGAGCATTTCCCATCCCCGCCGCCCTGGCCGCGAGCATCTCCGAAACGGCCGGTGCGGTGGCGCTCGAAATGTTAAGACCTGTCCTGGTCGAAGGATTTATTCTCGGGTTCGTCGGCCTGGGGATGATAATCACTGCAGCTTTTTTGGCGAAACAAGAGAGGGACTTGAGCTTTCAGAAAATGAAAGCTGGTTCGCCATAGCAACAACCACCCCACCTGATATGGCTGCCATGCACAAATTGTCCACGAGCTTGAAAAAGGCTTTCATTATCCTGCTCGCGCTGTACCTGCTGGCAACAACAACGCTGGTCTACCTTTTCACGCGCACAGACCGGATCGCCCATGCCGTGATCAGCATGGGATTCGGCCTGGTTTTGCTCTGGGTCATTTTGGGCGGCTCAGGCATGTACATTTTCCGCGACAGGATTTGCTCCTTTATCCGGAGCATTCCGGGGCACTGGCAGGTTAAATTCATTTTGTTTGGTGTGCTGATGGCTCTGCTGGAAGAAGCCATCACGACCGCCATGACAAACCTGGCCCCCTTCTTTGGTGTGAAGGTCGGCGAAGCCTATATCACGGCTTCCACAAATTATTTCGACGTCGTCCTGCACCACAGCGTGATCGTTTTCGTTCCCTGGTTCATCGCCTGGGCCTGGCTCCTGAAACGCTATGCCTTCAGCCCGTTCTGGGTTTTCCTGCTCTTCGGTCTGGATGGGCTCTTTGCCGAGTCGCTGACGTTTGGATGGCAGCACCTGAGCGAGTTTGCGCTGTGGATCTTCGTCTACGGATTGATGGTCTATTTGCCGGCCTATACGATCCCGGAAGAGCGCGGCGCAAAGCCGCCGAATATCTGGCATGGCATGCTGGCATTTGTCCTGCCGTTCGTGATCGGAATACCCTGGGCGGCTCTGGTTAACCTTATCTTTCCCGAACATCCTGCCATCCATTTTCCGCCCATTCAAGTCTGAGCTCGTCGAGGCTTATTCCTTCAGCAGGGCTTCATCGAAAAAGTTGATCATCTTCTCCTCATACTCCAAAGGTCGCGCTTCAAACTGCCCGCCATGGTATGCTTCAGGGATCTCCCAAAGCTCCTTGGGCTCACCGGCAAGCTCATAAAAATGCCGGATCAGGGCCTGGCTTCCTGTTCCCCCCGTGTCAATGAACATGATCGGCCGAGGAGAAATTTCTCCCACCACCTCAGTAACGCCGGGAGGGATGGGTATACCCGTCCACAGGGAAACCCCTCTTCCATCGATCCAGGATACAAGATACATGATTCGTTCAGTTCCGTTTGCGGGTCCCGGGGCATCATCGACGGTGACGAAACCCGGATCATCCGCGATGATCGCCCGGAGCCGTTCATTCCCGGCAGTCGCCCGAATGGCAATCTGACCGCCAATCGAAAACCCGACTATTCCAATCCGGTCCGCGTCAACTTCCTCGCGCGCCGACAGGAATTCCAAAGCAGCGTTAACGTCCTCGACGTCCTCCCAGCCAAACGCCCGGACCTCCCCGCCGCTTTCGCCATGTCCACGGAGATCATAAAGAAGCACGCCATAACCATGCCGCGCCAGGACATCAGCCTGCGGCTTTATTCCCAGGCGATTGCCGTCGAAACCATGCAGCAATATTACGGCTGCCCGGTTTTTCGAGGGGACATACCAACCCGATAGCCGGATATCATCTTTTTCATTATGAAGTGTTACCGGCAGGTACTCGATGTCGTCGTTACCATGAGACGCGTCACCCACCACACTCGGAGCCGGTTGAGTGATCCCACTAATATAGCTTAGCTCGATAAGGATGCAGGCAAATACAATGCCGCCAATCAAGCCGACACTCAGCAACCGTATCCAGTGCTTCAAACCACGTTTCAAAGAGATATCTCCTAGCCGCCCTGCAGCAGACTCTCGATGTACATCTTCAGCTGCTGCCAGATCGCCGCGTTACTCCAGTACGCAAGCATTTCCTCCGGCGGAATCTCAGAGATGGGACTGGAATACCCCTGTGGAATAAAAATCTGGTCAATGGATGTGCCGATCCGCCTCCCCGGCTTCATCGCCAATTCCCCCTGATGCACCTGACAAAAGATGGCCGGTTTCTCTTTCGGGCGGCAATAGGCCAGGCAATCCCGAATGACGACCCGGCGATTGGTCTTGCCCTGCATCAAATTGAGATAATCCTCAGCCGAGAACCATTCGTTGACGAACTTGATAAACGGCCCGGGAAACCCGTTGAGGTCTTCGATGTAATACCCAACATCCATGACCACGACCGGCCGGCTCAAACGCCGGCAGGCCCAGGTCGCCGACCACTCCGCGATCTCCTCGACCCGGCTGCTCTGGATTTCCGGAGTGGACAAATCCTTGTTTTCAAGCAGGATGTCAGAGCCTTCGAAAGATCGTTTGGCCACATTGAACTTTAGTTCATTGCCGGTGACATAAACCAGTGAATTTACCCCATCC
>JBAVVF010000123.1:0-2774 GCA_049697155.1 Anaerolineales bacterium | reverse complement strand
AAACAATAGACATGCTGCTCATCTGCCGGTGAGTCCTGTGAGCGATTCAGTCGATCACATTCGGCTACTCACCAGCCCCCACGATTTCTGCCTCCACAGGCAGACGATTCATAAACTCTTCAAGTTGAGCGCGATCGTTTGCGTTCAAGGTTGTTTTCAAGGCATGTGTCAGCGCACCCTTCAGTCCGCGCTCCCAACACTCACGACGGTCATGCAGATAGGCTCCTCTGCCAGCCAGTTTACTGGTCGGATCTATCTGCACTCCCTCGGCAGTCCTCACAATACGAACCATCTTGCGCTTGGGCAGGACTTCACGACAGCCCACGCAGGTCCGCTGGGGCACATGTTTGACACGTTGCACAGGTTTCTTAGACACCTTCATCTCAAGTCATTGCGGGCAATGACACTCTCACCGATCACCAGTCTTCACCAAGCTCATCACCATCGCCGCGTTTGTGCTTCTTGCGGCCGACAACTTCGCCGCGTTCCTCATCCAGCACCAGCTCGACGCTCTTCTTCTTGCCTTTCTTGCCCTTCTTCTTGTCCGCCGACTCTTCATCTTCGGGAGTCGCGGATTGGAAGATCTCCGGTTTCATCGAGAAGAGTTCGTCCAGCGAGACGCCATCCTTGTGCACGTCGTCCTCCGGCTCCTCGCCGGCTTTCCTGGGTTCCTTCTTTGCCGCAGCCGCCTTCTCGCCGGCCAGAGCTTCCTCCGCCATAGCCCCTTCAACCGGCGCGACCGCCTCGGGCTGAGGCTGCTCCGGCTGAGCCTCGACGACGGCCTCTGCTACAGCCTCCGCCTCTGCGGGCGCAGGTTCGGGGAACTGGATCGCCGCAAGCGTTTCTTCGATATTCTGGATGGCCTTCGGGCCAATCCCGGGCAATCCAAGCACCTTGTTGGAATCCATCTTCATGGTCATCATCAACGCGCCGACGGTATCGAGTCCGGCTTCGACCAGGATGTTGAAGACGTGTTCCTTCAGGCCGATCCCCTCGAGCGGCATGCCAAAAGCAGCCGTCGGGACTTCAGCGCGGGCCGTGGTGACTTTCTCTTCCTCGGCGCGGGCTGCGTCTTCCTTGATCTGGATCGTGCGGCGCTCCACGCGGTCGACGAACTGCGAGAGCATCGTGAACTCTTCAGGCGTGATCGGACGGTTCTCGGCCTTCTTGGCCAGAACTTCCTCGACCTGAGGAATGGCTTCCATGGCCGTGGGCAGAAGCCCGGCCAGTTCGGTGTCACCCTGCAGCTTGCGGATCGCGTCACCCGCGGCTTCCGCCAGCGACTTGATGTCGATGCGCCAGCCGGTCAGCTTCGCGGCGAGGCGTGCATTCTGTCCATCGCGCCCGATCGCCAGGCTGAGCTGATCTTCATTGACCACCACCGTCGCGGTGCGATTGCCTTCCGCCTCGGAAAGATACACGCCGCTCACACGCGCCGGACTGATCGCCTTGGAAATATAAACAACGGGATCCTGATCCCACTGGATGATATCGATCTTTTCGTCGTGCAGTTCCTTGACGATGGCCTGGATGCGCACGCCCTTGATGCCAACGCACGCGCCGACCGGATCCACGCCGGCCTGAGTCGCCATGACGGCCACCTTGGCACGCGCACCGGGCTCACGTGCGATCGCGCGGATCTCGACCACACCATGATAAATTTCGGGGACTTCGTTCTCGAGCAGACGCCGCAGGAAGTTGCGATGGGCACGCGAGAGCACGATCTGCGGTCCGCGCGAACCGTCCTTCACTTCCAGCACAACGGCCCGGACACGATCGTGCACTTTGAAACGTTCACCGGGGATCCTTTGATTACCGGGCAGCACGCCTTCGGCTTTCATATCCAGACCGACCGTGGTCGCCTGGGCATTTGTCGCCTGGACGATACCGCTCACGATCTCGCCCACCTGGCGCTCGAAGTACTGCATCTGGTTCGAACGCTCGGCTTCACGAATGCGCTGTTGAATGACCTGACGGGCCGTCTGCGCGGCGACACGTCCGAAATCCGCCGGGGTGGTCTCGACCACCACCATATCGCCAAGCTGCGCCTCGGGGTTGACCTTGCGCGCCTCCTCCAGCAGGACCTCGGTCTTGGGCTCCTGGACGTCCTCCACCACTTCCTTCTCAGCAAAGACCATCACCTTGCCGGTCTCAGGGTCGATTTTGGCTTCGACATGCTGGGCCGTGGACGCGTTAACAGCCCGCCGGTAAGCCGAAACCATGGCGGACTCGATGGCTCCGAGGATGATCTCCCTCGAGAGTTGTTTTTCTTCCAGCACTTCGTTGAAAGCCAGGGCGAACTCGTTCTTTGACATGCTTACTGCTCCGTGTGCTCCTATTACAAGCAGAAAAGTGGGGGTTGCCCACTTCTCGGTGCGTTCGGTAATCAATTCGTACAGGAACATTTTAGCATAGGCGATTGAAAGATGCAAGCTATAATTGACCCTATGTCTGAACGGAACCTTGATAAAGCTGCCTTACGCGGCGAACCTTCCTACGTCTGGCGGGCCGGCCAGCAGCGCAGGCTGGAAATGATTGTCCGTGCCGCGGGGGAGCGCCTCAAAGGATGCATCCTGGAGAACGGCTGCGGGGTCGGCATGTACGTCGAGCACCTCTCCCCTTTCGGCGGAAAAGTCATCGGCCTGGAGTACGACTTCGAGCGCGCCGCCGAGGCCCGAAAGAACTCGGCCAACATCCTGAACGCCGCCGGTGAAGCCATTCCGCTGCCTGACGCGACCTTCGACCTGATCCTCAGCCACGAGGTGCTCGAACAC
>JBAVVF010000122.1:0-3183 GCA_049697155.1 Anaerolineales bacterium | reverse complement strand
TGAAAGCTTCAATGTTCATAAGCCTTTCAATAAATTTCCGTAAATCTGTTATTGGCTCTATCTTACAAGTAACAAAGAAGTTGTCAAAGCTCTGTTCAATTATTCTCGAAAATCTTCGGGCAAAAATCTCGCGCTCAATCTTGTTCCAGACATGGAGAAAAGCTAATCCGGAAAACTCCGGTATATAAATAAATGGGCTTGACGCTTCAATAAGATTAGGTTCTATTACTCTTGTTTCTGCCTTTTCATTCTCATTGACTACTTTTACAGTTCCCTCTGGATTATATTTACTCAACTTGCCAAACACATATATTACTTTCTTCCTCCTTGCAACTACTCTGACATCGGTAATCGTCCATGCGTATTTCCCTGTGACTATGGACGCTGGTCGACGCATGGCTACGATCAGGTTATCCTGGTTCAACTGACCGAGTTTTATGACCCTGCTTAAGTAGTATCTTCCTCGATGTTCCATGTTGTATTCTCCCAATGGCAATTGCAGAAAGAATAGTTCTTCGATATAGGCGCTATTTATCTTCCATCCTCACCCTCCCATACCCTCTCAATGACCTTCCTGATCTTCCCTTCAAAAATCCTGACCAACTCCCGATTACCCTCGACAATGGCGCGCTCGCGCTCGATGCGGGCGACGATTTCGCGCTGAACCTCCAGCGGCGGCAGGGGTATTTCCATTTGCTTGATTTCAACTAAATGCAAATTGGTTACTGTCCCGGATTTTGAATGAGCAGTTGCCTGTCTATAACCGTCATCTGAGTTCAAGAAGAATTCAAGATACTTTCCGTCAAGAATATCGCGCTTTGGCTTTAGCATTGCCAGACTTACGAAAATGCTGAACTCCCAATTCCAATCGACAAGTTTGGCTACGCCAATCGTGCCATTCTTTGAATAGAGAACATCCCCTTTTACGGGCTTGCATCGGTTGATTAACTGTTGATGTTCTTCTTCTGAAATATACTTTTTGCTGTCATTACTTTCAGTAATATCTGTCACCCGTAAAAACGGAACGCCACTCTCGACATATTTCGGCGTTACATGTGTTCCATCTGTGATTTGCTCACAGACTTCTGCTAAAGGAACTCTTTTCCAAGCTACTTCTTCTGCGGTTTTTAGCACCTCGTCAAGTTCAAGTTGAATATTTGGCTTCCACCCTTCGACCACCTGACGAGCGCCGTCAATGACCCGCTGGTGGGCGGCGATTTCGTCCACGATCTGGCGCTGGATTTCAAGCGGTGGCAGGGGGATTTGGATTTTGTATGCATCGTTTCGATTTAAGCCAGGGACGCCTGCTTGAGTGTTCACGCTTTGTAAGCCTAGACTTTTCAATATATGATACAGATACTCTAGTATTATCTTCTCTTCGCTTTCCAGCTTAATGTAAAAGGTTGTATCAATAGGGAACCCATTCTTGGCCGAATAGTGAACTTCTCCAGCAGAACCTTTTCGCCCAACTACAAGAAATGGCGCTTCTACCAAATATTCATTATGGTATCCAACAACTCCATTAGAACCATAAACAGGATATTCACCCTCAACTCGATCCTCCGCCTTTAGCGATTTTCCGTATTCAAATGCGCAGATATCACCAATTGCGGCCATTGGATAATGTTGTTGATGGTTGCGTGCCACTTCTCGATATCGATCCGCGCTTAGATTGTAATCGCCACTTTCAGCCAAACGAGAGATTGAAACTAATAAGGCTGAAGCAATTGCTGGAGTAAAAGAAGCAGGCCCGTCGCCTAGCACGGCTTTCTGCCAGGCATGCAAGGTATCTAAGGCAGCCGGCAAGTCATTCCTATCAATGGGACGGCGTTGCGCGCCCAGGTCAAAGCCATCGGCTTCCACCTTCACGAACAAAACCTGGTCGGTCTTTTTGGCGAGCGCCCTGTCCAAAAACAAAATGGAAGTCTTCACGCCTGCGTAGGGGTTAAACACGCCTGCAGGCAGGGAGACCACCGCCCACAGGTAATTCTGCTCGATCAGGTACTTGCGCAATTGCTTGTACGCCCCTGCCGATTGAAAGATGATGCCTTCGGGCACGATGATGGCGGCGCGTCCGTTCGGGGTGAGATGCTCCGCCATGTAATCCACGAACAGCACTTCACTTCGGTTCGACTGCACAGAGAAGCGTTTGTGCGGCTTGATGCCGCCCTTCGGCGACATGAACGGTGGGTTGGCAAGGATCACGTCCGCATATTCATTCCAGTGATCTTCACTGGTCAATGTGTCATATTCGTGGATTTGAGGCTTGACGAAGCCATGCAAATACAGGTTGACAAGCGAGAGCCGCACCATGTCGGGCGAGATGTCGTAGCCCGTAAAGTTTTCATACAACCTTTGCTTTTCCTGTGTGGTCAGCGGTTTGCCCGCTTCTTGACTGGATTTTAGGATGTACTTGTAAGCTGAAATAAGAAAACCTGCTGTGCCGCAGGCGGGATCAAGAACTGTGTCTTTCTTGGTGGGAGCAACCACCCGCACCATAAAATCAATGATATGGCGCGGCGTGCGGAACTGCCCTGCATCGCCCTGCGAGCCCAACACCGAGAGAAGGTATTCGAAGGCATCTCCCAGCCTTTCAGAATGATCATAAGTAAAATCGTTGATCGTCTTCAGAAAGAGTTTTAGCGTTTCGGGGTCGCGGTAGGGCAGGAAAGCGTTTTTGAAGATGTCCCGGAAGAGCTGAGGCAGGTTCTCGTTCTGGCTCATGCGGGTGATGGCTTCGCCATAAAGCGCCAGCATTTCAATCCCTCCCAGGCGCGGATTGAAGATATTGCTCCAACTATATTTCTCGTACTTTCCTTTGAAGAAGCTCCGCTTGCCGTCCATCTCCACCGATTGCATGTCCATGTCGTCCATGAACTTGTAAATCAAAGCAATCGTGATCTGCTCTACCTGGCTCTTCGGGTCAGGTACTTTGCCAACGAGAATATCGCGGGCGGTATCGATACGGCGGCGGGTTTCGGAATCTAACAAGTCAAATCTCCATTTTCGTTATGTCGTTGCGAGGGAGTGATGATAGTCACGACCGAAGCAATCTCCTCATTCTTGGGAGACTGCTTCGCTTCGCTCGCAGCGACATGGTGGCAAGCATGTCGTTGCGAGGGAGTGACGGTAGTCACGACCGAAGCAATCCCCTCGTTCTCGGGAGATTGCTTCGTCGTCGCC
>JBAVVF010000121.1:0-5406 GCA_049697155.1 Anaerolineales bacterium | reverse complement strand
GTACTGGATGTGTTGGACGGGCGGCAGACAGAGCCGGTTTAGATTGCCGCCTATTTTACATCAAAAAGGGGCTATTTTTCTTGTAAAAGGATATCAATTTCAGCGGGCAAATTCAGGGGGGCGGGGCACACGGATCCCTACTCCAGGGGCGTTTTTTTGAGCTTCGGCCAGTTGAACACGCTCATGCTTTCGTCGTACATCCGAAAACTGCTTTTCGTTTCCTTGGCGTGGTAAAGAGCCGCGTCGGCGGTGCGGAGCAGGCTTTCCTCATCCTGGGCGTGGACCGGGAACAGGCTGAAGCCCAGGCTGGCCCGGATCTCGACCCTTTGGCCCTGCACTTCCATGGGCCGGTTCGCGGACTTCAATATCTTCTCCGCCATCCGTTCAGCCGCCTCGCGGTCCGGGACACCCTCGAGGATGCAGGTGAATTCATCGCCGCCCCAGCGGGCAATCGTATCGCTCTCGCGTATCTCGGCTTTCAACCGCCGCCCGGTTTCGCGCAGGACCTGATCGCCGCCCAGGTGACCGAGCATGTCGTTGATGTTCTTGAAATCATCCAGGTCCATGATGATCACCTGAACCAGGCTCTTCTCTCCGGCGTAGTTTTTCCGGCGGGCTGTTTCGAGGGCGTGCGTCAGGCGGGTCTCGAAGAGCAGACGGTTGGGCAGTCCCGTCAGCTGGTCGCGGGTGGCGATCTCCTGCATCATCCTGTGGCTGTCCTCGAGCTCGGACTCATGCTTCTTGATGTCGTGGAACAACAGGTCATAGGGCTGGTTGAGTCCGGTCTCGATCACGGCTTTGTAGATGCAATAGATGGCGACGATCTTGAAGATGTGCCCGAGGAAATTGGACAGCCCATAGACGTTGATGTAAAACGTAAAGGTCAGTTCGGCCAGGATCGTAAAAAGGATCGACAGTCTGATCAGCCCATGGATGCGGGGGCTGAACGTTTCCGTCTCGCTTCTCAGGCGCAAGGCCGCCGCGGCAAAGATCAGGGAGATGACATATTCGCTGATCTTTTTGAAGGGGGTCAGTCCGTTGATGTAGCAATCGGGAAAGAGACCTGCGGCAATCGAGGCCAGCAGCAGCGCGGTGGCGGCCGACATGAGGCCCAGGAGCAGGCGCTGATTGATCCTGCGCCTGCTCAAAAGGATCGCTGCGAGGAAAGAGAGGCTTTGTAAATAACGGGCTGCGATCCACAGCTGGGTGGGCAGGTTGGCATCGTCGCCCGGGAATACCCCCATGCCTTTGTAGGCCAGCGTATGGAACAGGTCGATGAACCCTGGAAAGAGATAGGACGCACCGATCATGAACAGGAAATCACTCTTGACAAAGCGCCGCGTGTTCCAGGCCAGCATGAACACTGCGACTGCCACCGAAATGCTGAAGATCTCCGCCAGGTTATGGAAGAGCAGGTAGTTATACAGGCTGACCAGATACAGGATGCTTGAAAAGATCAGCCAGGGTACCCCGGTCCTCAGCAGGGCCCGGGTGACTGATGGAAAGCTGCGTCCCTGATTCAGGACGGACATTGACTGTTTATCCTACGCATAATTCCCATGGAAGAAAGAACCCGCAGAATGGTTCCGGGTTTTGGTCAAAATGCCGCCCCAGCAGTTCCTCGACGTTAAGCAAAACGAATTCGTCCATCAGCCTGTTACCTGCCGTCCGGGATACGTTCCGCTTTCAGCAGTGCCTCAGCATGCAGCCGGGCACTGTCGTTAGTTTTTGGAGGCCTCGACCTTGAACATGCGGCTGAGGACCATGTCCCAGACTGGATCGCCCAGGTGGATCATCAGTCTGGCGGAGAAGGGAATATTGGCATGATAGCGTGCCCTGGGTTTGGAGTCCTCGATTGCCTGCCGGATGACCTGGGACACGACCTCCGGGCCTGCCTCCTGCCGCTGCATGGACGCGCCAAACTCATCTCTCAGTTTGTAGAGCATCCGGTAGGGCGAGTCGGCTTTCGTCAGGATCGGTCCTGCATGGAGTTGCAGGGTCTCTTCGAACTGCGTTTTGATGGCCCCCGGTTCGACCACCACCACCTGGATGCCAAAGGGGTCCAGCTCCAGGCGCAGGGCATCGCTCAGAGCCTCGAGCGCGAACTTGGTCGCGGAGTAGGCCCCGTTGGCCGGCGTGGACAGCTTGCCGGCCAGCGAGCTGATATTGATGATGCGTCCGGCATGCCGGGCCCGCATGTGTGGGACGACGGCCTGGATCATGCGCAAGACGCCAAACACGTTGACGTCGAACATCTGCTGGACTTTTTCGATGGGGATTTCCTCGACGGCGCCCACCTGGGCATACCCGGCGTTGTTGACCAGGACATCGATCCGCCCGAACTGCGCGAGGGTGTGCGCCACTGCTTCGTTGACCGAATCGGGCTGGGTGACGTCCAGGGATAATTTCAGGGATGCGGGGAGATCGTCCAGTGTTTTGGCTTTCCGGGCAGTGGCCGCCACGCAATAGCCTGCTTTTGCCAGGTGCTGGACCAGGTCCCGCCCGATGCCTGTGGAACAGCCAGTGATCAATACGACTTTCGACATCTCGCCTCCATTCGTTATAGACTCTCAATATACTACTGCAATTCCGCGAATGGAGTGGATATTTATCGCCCGCATGTGTGACATTACTCTTTCATGGCATCACTGTCATTCCGAGCTCTTCTCCATCTTTGGCAATTCCTTTGTCATTTCCAGCAGGCCTCGTACGCAAAAAGCTGCCCGACACAGCCGTCCAGGCGGCTCGATTCCTGCAATTGAGTTGTTGTACTTGCCGGGGGCAGTCCTGTTTATACTGTCCAGCATGGATGAACTGCACACCTATGACAAGGCCTCGCTCCTGCGCGTTGCCTTTAAAGAGCTGGACGATCACGAGCTGCAGGAGGTGTCTGCCGTGACGGATTTCCGCACGTATCCGGCGGACTACATCCTGTGCCATGAAGGCGCCTACGAGGATGTGCTCTACATCATTGCCGACGGTGAGATTGTCATTTCACAGAGGCTGGTGGATGGGCAGGAACGGGTCCTGCGCGTCGGAGGGCGGGGCGACGTGGTCGGTGAGATGGCTCCGATCCAGAACGCGCCGCGGGCTGCCACCGTCCGCACCACCACCGAATGTACCGTGCTCGAGATGGAAAAGCAGGATTTCGAGGTCATCCTGCGCCGCAGCCCCCGCATGGCCATGGACATCATCCGCATGACGCTCGACCGCATCCGTTCCAACGACCAGAAGATGATCGCAGACCTGCGGCAGGCCAACAAAGTCCTGCGCCATCTGGACCGCAACAAGCTGGAGTTCATCCAGATCGCGGCGCACGAGCTGCGCACGCCGCTGACCGTCCTGAGCGGCTATGTAAAAGTTCTGCAGTCCTTTCCCGAAACCCGGACCAACCGCCTGAGCGAGGTGATCGATGGCATCCTGAGGGGCACGGACCGCATCCATGAGGTGGTCAACATGATGCTCGACCTGACGCGCATCGGCAGCGAAACGCAGCAGGTGGCCTGTGTGCCCGTCCCGCTCAAGCGCATCCTCGATGACCTGATCCGCGGCTTCGAGAAAGCTGCCACGGATCGCAACATTCACATCACGGCCCAATACGCCGAAGGCACGCCGATCATCCAGGGCGACCCGGCATTGATCGACAAGGCTCTCTATCATTTGATCGTCAACGCCATCAAGTACACGCCGGACGGAGGCCGGATCCTCGTCACCACGCGCCCGGCAGTGATGGACGATCACATGTCCTGTGTCGAGATTGCCGTCAGGGATTGGGGGATTGGGCTGGATGCCGAACACCATGAGCTGATCTTCGAGAAGTTTTATCAGGTGGGGGATGTTGCGCTGCACTCGTCAGGCAAAACGACCTTCAAAGGCGGTGGACCCGGGCTGGGGCTGGCGCTTGTACGAGGGGTGGCACGCGCCCACGGCGGCAAGGTCTGGGCGGAAAGCGCCGGGCACGACGAGGTCAACTTCCCCGGCAGTACATTTCATCTGCTTCTGCCGATGGCTCCGCCTGCTGTGAAGTGAATTATCTGCTCAATGACGGAAGTCAATCACCCTTTGTCCTCTATCCCTGTGCCAGTAACGTCGGGATGACCTTTACAAAGCGTTCCACGATTTCAGGGTCGAAGATCTTCCCCGATTGACTTTGGACATAGTCGAGCGTCTTTTCCACAGACCAGGCTTTGTGATAGGGACGGTCCGAGCGCAGCGCATCCCACACGTCGACGATGCTGAAGATGCGTGCGGCCAGCGGGATTTCCTCCCCCTTGAGACCGCGCGGGTATCCGGTTCCATCCCATCTCTCGTGGTGACAATAAGGGATATCCAGGGCGCTGCGCAGGTAGGCAATCCGGCAGAGCATCTGGTAGGCATTGGCGGGATGCCGGTGCATGATGTCCTTTTCCTCCTCGCTGAGCGGACCCTCCTTGTGCAGGATGCTGTCCGGGACGCCCATCTTGCCGATGTCGTGCAGCAGTGCGCCCTGGCGCAGGGACGTCAGCTGCTCGCGGCTCATGCCAATTGCGCGGGCCAGCTGGAGGGTCAGGGCAGTGACGCGCTGGGAGTGTCCCTCCGTTTCCTTGTCCCGCAGATCGAGCGCCGTTGCCCAGCCTTCCAGGGTGGATTCATACGAATCCTGCAAAGCCTTGACCAGCTGCGCGTTCTCGATTGCCACAGCCGCCTGGGAGGCAATGGCGGTCAGGATCTTCTCGTCCTCTTCGGTAAAGGTTCCCTCTTTTTTGTTCAGGGCTTCCAGGACGCCGGTCGTCCGATCCTGAATGCGCATCGGGACCCCCAGCAGGGAGTGTGTGCGGAAGTTGATCTGGGCCGCCACCGAAGCGTTGTGGCGGATATCCGTGTCTACGTTGTTGACGACCAGCGGAGTGTTCCGTGAAAAGATCGTGCCTGCCAGGCTGTCGCTCAGCGGAATGGGGATGCCGGCCAGCGTCCGGCTGTCTGCGCTGGTGGAAGCGGCGAAGTCCAGGCAGTCTTTCTCCTTGTTGTACAGCAGGATACTGCCGGCCTCACACTCGAGCATTTCGATTGCCTTGGCAATGATCAGGTCCAGCACCTGGTTCAGCTCGAGCGTGGAGTTCAACGTAATGTTGATCTCCATCAGGCGTTCCATCTTTTCCAGCATGCGCCGGACTTCAGCGGGAATCGAGACGGCTTTTTTCTTTGGCATGTCAATTCCCTTCACTTACTCAAGACCCGACAGACCGTTCATCCTTCCCCCTTCATCCTTCTGCCTTCATCCTTCTGCCTTCATCCTTGATTCCCACCGCGTCCCTTCGGCATCCCAGGGCAGGGCGGGCTGGCTGCGGATCATCTTGCGTCTGCCATTTTTGAAGAGATGCGTTTCGAGACGGTGGAACCAGCGTTTGCGGTCCTTCAGATCGAAGG
>JBAVVF010000120.1:0-1551 GCA_049697155.1 Anaerolineales bacterium | reverse complement strand
AGGAAGCGCTGGGACAAAAACCACTGGTTGGAGTTACCATGGGCATCCTGCCTGGTACGGATGGCGTGCAGCGCATGTCCAAATCGACAGGAAACATTGTGCCAATTAATACCGGCGCAGAGGACATGTACGGGAAGTTAATGTCCATACCCGATTTTGTCATGGGCAAGTACATGCGGCTTGTGACACGCTGGAGTCCGCATGAGATCGAGGCGATTGAAAAGGATATTGAGTCCGGTAAACTACACCCGCGGGATGCCAAGATGCGGATCGCCTTCGAGATCACCAGCATCTTTTACGGCGACGCGGAGGCCCAAAAGGCACAGGATGCCTTCGTGAAGACCTTCCAGCAAAAAGAAGTGCCGGATCAGATGCCTGAGTACCAGCTGCGGCCCGGTCAAAGCGTGCTGGACGTGGTCCTGGATGCAAAGCTGGCAGCCAGCAAAAGCGAGGCGCGCCGCCTCCTGGATCAGAAGGGCGTCCGTCTGGACGGCGAGACCATCGAAAGAGGCGATGTGAGCTTCCCCCATCCCGGCGTGCTGCAAGTGGGCAAACGGAAGTTCCTGCGGGTAAAGTGATTGAAAAACGGGCTGATAAACATCAGCCCGTTTGTTTTTCTTCCTTCTCCATCATGGTCAGGAAAATCTCGACGATCCGTGGATCGAGCACCTTTCCTGCAGTTTCCTTCAGGTATTTGACCACTTTCTTGCGCGGCCAGGCTTTTCGGTACGGTCGGTCTGACAGGAGTGCATCCCAGTTATCGACCACGGAGAAGATCCGGGCCGAGAGTGGGATTTGCTCACCCTTTAGTCCGCGCGGATAGCCGCCTCCATCCCAGTGTTCGTGATGGCAATAGGGGATATCCAGGACACCTCGCAAAAACGAAATCGGCGAGAGGAGGTTGTAGGCATAGACCGGATGCTGGCCCATTTCCACCCACTCCTCCTTGGTGAGTTTTCCCCGCTTTTTGAGAATGTGGTCGGGCACACCCATTTTGCCGATATCGTGCAGCAGAACTCCGCGATGGATGTTGACCATCTCGTTCTCGCTGACCCCCATATATCTTGCGAGGCGCAGGGTCAACTCGGTGACGCGGCGCGTGTGACCTTCGGTCTCGCGGTCGCGCAGCTCCAGCGCCCGGGCCCAGCCTTCCAGCGTGGTGTCATAGGCCAGGAGCAGTTCCTGGTTCGAGCGCTGCAGATTCTCGAACAGCTGTGAACTGTCGATGGCGATGGCGGCCTGTCCGGCCAGCGTGTGCAGAAACTCCATCCAGTCCGGGGTTGGAGAGAGCGCTGAACGCTGGAATACTTCAAACACCCCTTTCATTTGACTCTTGACGATCAATGGAATGCCAATATAGGTTACAAAGCCCTCCCGCTTCACGAGTGGATCGTTGCGGGCTTCGGGTGCGTTTTGCAGATCATTGATTCTGATGGTGTGCTGTTTGAGGATGACGTTGCCGGCCAATCCTTCACCAACCCGGACCTGTGGACGTGTTGGTGAAGGAACATTGAACCCCATGCCTGGCATATAGCTGAGGCTTTGCAGGTC
>JBAVVF010000119.1:0-6376 GCA_049697155.1 Anaerolineales bacterium | reverse complement strand
GCCAGCCAAAGATCAGCCAGGAAACCCCGAGGGCCAGCAGGGTATTGAAGACAGTCACGATCAGGTACACGATGACCGGCGACCAGCCCATCTTCTTGATTCCGGCCACCTCGAGCTCGAGGCCCATGCAAACGAACGCCAGGCAGAAGGCCCAGTCTTTCATGCCACCGATGGCCTTCCCGGCAACTTCCTTGTCGATCCAGCCAAGGGTGAAGATCAGGGAGGCGAGCAGGAAGCCCAGCACGAACTTGGGGAAGCGCTGCCAGATGATCGCGGCGCTGGGTTTTTCCTTCTTGCCCTCCACCACGGTGGTGAAGTAGAACGCCAGCAGGAAGGCCACAACGCCGATCAGGACGTTCTGGGTCTGCTTGACGATGCTGGCGATCTGCTGGGCGGTCTCGCCGTAGATCGTGCCGGCGCCCACCACAGCCGCGGTCGTGTCGACGTTGCCGCCAAACCAGGCACCCGCCACCGGTTCAGGCATGTTCATCGCGCCTGCCAGGAGAGGTGCGATCACCATCAGGGGCAGCGCGGTGATAATGACCAGCGCGGTCACGTAGGTGATCTCTTCCTTCTTCGCCAGCACGGAGCCGGCTGCCGCGATTGCCGCGGAAACACCGCAGATCGAGACGGCCGTGGACATGACTGCCCGCAGAGTGTCGGGCAGGCCAAACTTGCCGCCCAGCCACCAGCTGAACATGTACACTGCCGCGACCATGATTACACCCTGAATGATGGCGCCAGCTGCGGCGGTCATGATCACCTTGAAGCTGATCGTGGCGCCCAGCAGAACCAGACCGATCTTCAGGAACAGCTCGGTGCGGAATCCAGGCTTGGGATAGTCATAGAACTTGACCGCCTTCAAGACATAGTTGGCGATCAAACCAAGGAGCGCGGCCCAGATCGGGAACTCCAGAACTTTGCCCGGAATACCCATCCCGAACAGATCCTTGATCCCGTAGACCTGATCCTTGAACCAGCGTGCCAGGAATGCCAGCACGACGACGATAGCCAGTCCCACCAGGAAATTAACGACACCTGAGCCGGCTTTTTGTTCCTGTTTGATAGCTGAAGTAGTCATCTCGACTTCTCCTCTTAGAATTTCATCCACTCAGGGCTGATGAGATTGATCATGGCCAGGATCATCAAGACAAAGGCAATGATGGTGGCTAACCAATCTTCATTGATCTTGACATTCATCTTTTTCTCCTTAACTTTGCGTTTGAAAGGATACAGACAGAGCGAACAAACCTACAGATACGACGTCGTGTTGCATTGCAACCCGTTGGCAGGCAAATGGATCCATTACCTGTTCAGGGTTTTCAGTTTGCACCTCCTTCCATGTTGTTCTCCCCAATAGTTAAAAAAGTGCTTAAAAAATTGACTGTCATTATTCATTGACAGTCAATCTGGCTCTATTATAGAAAACTTAGGAGGGCTGGGGGCTAAGAAATGTCTTAGGTGACCTAAGAAAAGTCTTAAGTCGTTCCCTGTATTTTCACTTCTGTCGATCCTTGTTCTGATGGTACTGCCCGTAAAACTCGATGCCGAGGAAAAACAGTCCCAGCAGACCCAACCCGATGGCAGCCGCCTGGGCCCAGACCTCCAGCCAGACCAGGATGACCAGGTCCGCCAGCATCAACAGTCCCCAGCCGGCCGCCAGTCTCCAGCGCTTTTGCACAACATTGGAGAGGGCAAAGCCCAGCAGCAGGAACAGGACCGCGACCGTGACCTGCGACTGAGGATCGTCAAAGATCGGAATGTCCAGCACCCAGGCGGCGATCAACAGCAGGCCGATGATCGGCGGCACAAGCGTGAGTGCCAGGAGAACGTTCCGCCCGGGCCCGGGCGCGGCTTTGGCGTTTTTGACAGGCCTTTTTTTACTCATTACATGCTCCAATTGATTCCACGAGCCCGATTGCAGATAATCATCGCCGGGAAAGTATATCCTAAAACGACGTGCGACAATAAACCTGACTGCTCACTCATCGATCGGTTCCGGATGGCATCGGCTGCGGCGTATTTGTGGGTCCTTCGACGTATAACGAGCCATCTTCGCGGAAACCCATGCGGTCGATGCAGACTTGGCGGTCGCCGCTGGGTTTCTGCGGATCCGTGTGGATGTGATAGACGATGAAAAGCTCTTTTCCGTCGGGCGAAGCCGTCACGCTGTTGTGCCCGGGGCCGGATATCTCCGGGTTCGGCGAGACCAGCACCGGGTTGTGCGCGGCCTTGACGAAGGGTCCGGTCGGCGTCTCGGCCACGGCATACCCTACGGAGTAATCGCGGCTGGCGTAAAAGTTGGCGGAGAACATCAGGTAGTATTTGCCGTGATGTTTCAGCACAAAGGCACCTTCGTTCCAGCGCCATTCGTCCCCGGAGCGGATCTCCCATTCCTGTTCGGGCTTTGTGATGAGCAAGGGTTCGCTTTTGAACGAGACCAGATCGTCGTTCAGCTCGGCGACATACAGGTGGCTTTCATGCCGGCCAGCGACGATCTGTTCGCTGCAATCGCGCGAATAGTAAAAATATTTGCGCCCGTCCTCATCGAACAGCACGTGCCAGTCGATCGCGGCGTAGCCGAAGTCGAACATGGGATGGTTGAACACGTCGACAAAAGGACCGCCGGGCGCATCCGAGGTCGCGACGCCGATGCGCAGGCTCTGGTTTTTGCCCCAGCGGGCGCTGTAGTGCATAAAGTATTTACCCTGGTAATGCACCACCTCAGGGGCCCAAAAATCGGATTCACCCCATGAGACGTCTTTACGTTTGTACACGTAATCGATGTCCGTCCAGTTAACGAGATCGTCCGAGGTCCAGGCCTTGAACCCATCCGGCGCGGAGGTGGCATAACAGTAATATTTGCCGCTCGCGGCGCGCAGGACGTACGGGTCGCCGATGTGCCGGATCGAGAGAGGATTTTGATAAGTAGGATTCATATTTCTCCGGGTTGTCAGTAGGGGCGAGGCAATGCTTCGCCCCTACTTTTCATGAATCATTCGCTTCATAAGCTCTGCAAACAAATGCCTTGCCAGGGGATTGTTCTCCAGGTTTTTTGCCAGTCGGAACGTGGAAACGAGCAGTTCGCCGCGCCCGACGCGCCGGCGAGCGATGGTGGGGACCGGTTTGTGCAGCCAGCCTACAAAGAGGCCGGCATAGACATCCAGGGCGAAGTCGCGCGGCGCCAATCCGCCAATGACATGTTCGGGAGTCAGGTCGGCAAAGGCAAAATTGACGACGCCGTCGGTCGGTATGTTCCCGAACTTATGCCAGCCGAAACTGCTGGCCCAGTCACCCTGCCAGGGGGTGCCGCGCCGAGACTCGATGCCGATGCCCGGAATATGCGTCTGAAGCGCGTTGTCTTCTTCGGCGAGGAGTAAAACCTTTCCGCCGCGCAGCAGGAACTCGCGGCCGGCATCGTCGAGCGTTGTGACGACCGCTAGGTCGGCCTGAGACAGAGCGTCTACACTGTCATACCCCAGATGCTTGAGCAGTGGATGAAACTCCGGAGAATAAATGTGCCGGGTGCTTACCTGAGGAGATACATGCGGAAATATGTAAATTTCCAGTTCCGTCGAAGCGATCAATTCTCCATTGTTCACCAAATGCAATTTCAGACGCGCCTTTGCCGGCTGCTCGACCTGCGGAGCAGGGAAAGATACCTTTCCAAGCTCGGTCGCGCTGGCCGGCGGACATTGTCCAACTGACGACCGACCACTGACGACTGACGACTGATCACTGACTACTGACCACTTCAGCACAGCATCCTGTATCCCAACCGGTGAATAATGCGAGAACAGCACCTTCATCTCACAAGTTTCACCCGCTGAAAACGCCAGCCGTTCCCAGAGCGGGATCAGCATGTCGTCGGCGTTGATCTCCTTCAGGCGAGGATGATCGGCCTTCGGGTTGCGGTACATATCCAATAAGCCGTTGCTCTCCCAGTGCACGTCCGTAAATTCCGTGATGACGTAGCCCTGGATGCTGCCATAACGCCGGATCTGTTCGATCTCGAACTTGAGCGCCTCGAACTGCAGATGCTGGCTGGCTTCCGAGAGCGCCGATAGAGAAGGAAACACTTTATCAAGGTAATACGCTTTGAAACGCTTTTCCACGTCGCGCGGATACACCACGCCCTCCCCCCATTCCAGGCCGGTGTCGAACCACCAGGGCGCCGCGCCGCCATTGCCATCGTACAGTTTGGATACATCCGGCAGGCCCCAGTTGCCAAACTCAGAGACCAGCAGCGGTTCATCGCCGTGCGGACGGGCTTCGGCGGCAGGAGTCCTTTCGGCTGCCTGCCAGGGATCACGCCCAAACTCGCGCCAGGCGGCGTGATCCTGGTATTCGTGGGCGAACAGCCAGCCCGGGCGGCCCGCATAGTTTTCGGTCCAGGCGCGCCACCCCCGGTGATGATCGGGCATGGCGTAGTAAATATGAAAGTCGGCGATATCGGTGGCGACGTGATAGTTGCCCCAGCAGGCCGAATTGCCGACCACCAGCCGGGTCGGGTCGAGCGTTTTCAGCCAGTCATAGGTTTCCGCCAGCCAGGTGCGCTGGGACGCGTCGGTCAGGTCAATGCCCCAGGATTCGTTGATGATGGTCCAGATCCCGATCGAAGGATGGTTCCCGTCCCGTTCGACCATGCCGGCCAGGGTGGCGCGGGCCCGGCGTTTGGCGTCCTCGCTCAACAGGTTATGGTTCGGCAGCTCCGTCCAGATCAGCAGGCCCACCTTGTCGGCGGCGGCGTAGTAGCGCGGGTCCGCGACCTTGATGTGAACGCGCAAACAGTTGAGTCCCATCTCTTTGGCTTTGCGGAATTGATCTTCGATGTATTCCTGCGAGGGCGGGGTGCAGATCAGGTCCGGGTAATAATCCTGGTCGAGCGCGCCCCGCAGGTAGAAGGGCCGCCCGTTGAGCAGGATTCTTCCATCCCGCGTTTCGATCGTGCGGAAGCCGAAGGTTTCGGCTACCTCATCTACGTCGGTGGAAACTTTCAGCATATACAAATTCGGTTCGTCCGGAGACCAGGCCCGGGGATGGTTGATCCGCAGGGAGAAGCGCGGCGCGCTTGCCTGGGCCCGGGCCGCGACCTCCCCATCCGGCCCGATGACCTCCGCCGTGAGCCCGGCCAAATTGCCGCGCCCGCTCACCTCCACCGACAGTTGGTCGCCGCTCGTGGAGATTTTCACCCGCCGGATATAATTCTCTGCCCGCGACTCGACCCAGACCGACTGCCAGATCCCCGAGAGCATCCCGTACCAGGACTGCTTCCCGTGCGGGATCTCGGCAAAGATCTCGAGCGGATCGTCCACCCGGACGGTGAGCGTGTTCGAGCCGGCGCGCGCGGCTTCCGTGATATCCAGCTCGAAAGGCAGGTAGCCGCCCTCGTGCTCGCCAATCTTGATGCCATTCAGCCAGACCTCGGCAAAGTAATCCACTGCGCCAAAACCAAGGATGACTACGCGATCATTCTTAAGCCATTCGCCGGGGATCTCGAACTCGCGCTGATACCAGGCCGTGCCGATGTGATCGCGGAAACGCGGGTCAGCCTGCCAGGGAGAGGGGACAGTAAGCAGTGAACAGTGTTCAGTGTTCAGTGGTTCAGTGTTCAGTGGGTCAGTGGTCAGTAGGTCAGTCGTAGAGAAACGCCATTGACCATCGAGGGAGAGACGCGGGCGAGGAGCCATATCAATTTCCTATCTGAGGCATCGGAGCAGCAATGTGCTGCCGGTAACGCTTTACAAGCGGGGTCCTGCTGCGGCGCAGGGCTCCCTGCGAGTCGAACGCGGAATCATACAGGCCCAAATGAAGAAGGTAATCTTCGACAGGTCGCCGGCCGGTCCGATAGTTCCACTCGATCATGCTGAAAAGTGGGAACCAGGTGTAGCCAACCATGGGGATACCTTCGGCACGCAGCCTGCGGACAGTGTCGATGGTTTCATCCATCCAGCGCGCCCGCCCGCGAATGTCGGCTTTGGCCGAGGTCTCCGTAACCATGACCGGCATGCGATAACGTTCGTATGCTGCGCGGATCACATCACCGATCTTTTCGCCGGAAGTATCGCCGGTGACATATTCAATGGAACCTTTCGATCCCTGTTTCAGTTCGCCATACGACCAGGGATAGAAGTTCGCGCCCAGGAGGTCGAACGTGACAGCATGGTCGCGAAACCAGTCCAGGTCTGTACCCGTCATTCCATGAGAACAAAGATAGTTCGCAAGGCCATACTCTTCGTTCACACGCCCGGTCGTCAGGTCGAAGCAGAGATACTGGCGGGCATTGTTATGAGCGGCGCGCTCTTCCAGAGAGCTGTCTTTTGTAAAGGTATGCCAGAACGCTTCCACCTGCACAGTGACGGAGTCGGGCTGTTCA
>JBAVVF010000118.1:0-2757 GCA_049697155.1 Anaerolineales bacterium | reverse complement strand
CGCGATCACGAACAGGGTGATGTTCTTCCAGTCGCCCGGAGCGACCTCCACACGCGCGGAGATATTGCGGCGTGCATCGGCATCCTGCACCTCCGGCATGGAGCGCACCGCCCGCAGAAAGTCTTCATCGAAAGGTTCGATCGTGCTGACCGTGCCACTCGACGGATGGATGGCAGCAAAACTGCTTGCCAATCCTTCGGACAGTATGGTTCTGGCGCTCAGGATGATGCCGATCGCAAACAATCCCACTGCCATGGACAGCACGATCAGCACGGTGCGTGTCTTGTTGCTAAACAGATCGTTGATGACCTTGTACCAGCGCGGCCTAAGCATGGGAACCTCCGAGGCTTTCCACGCCGGTCACTTCCCCGTCCGACAGGCTGATGACCCGCGACCCGCGCCGGGCCACATCCCGGTCGTGGGTGACGAGCAGGACGGTATGTCCCTGCCCGACCAGCTCCGCGAACAGGTCGATGACCGCCGCGGCCGTGGCCGAATCCAGGCTGCCGGTGGGCTCATCGGCCACCAGGATGGCCGGATCGTTTGCCATGGCGCGTGCGATCGCCAGCCGCTGCTGCTGTCCGCCTGAGAGGGCAGTCGGCAGCTTGCGGGCATGCTCGGCAATGTCCACCTGCTCGAGCAGCTGCATGGCTCGCTGACGGGCCTCGCGCATGGAGTAGCGCCAGGCGAAGTCCATGGGCAGCATGACGTTTTGGAGCACTGTCAGCGTGGGCAGAAGCTCGAAGGATTGGAATACCACGCCCATGGTTCTGCCGCGCAGTTTGGCCGCTTTTTCCGTGCTGAAGCGATGCAGAGGCGCGCCTGCAACCCAGATCTCCCCGGCAGTGGAGCGATCCAGCCCGGTGACCATGTTCACCAGCGTGGTCTTCCCACTGCCGGATTTGCCGGTCACAACCAGAAACTCGCCGGGATAGACCTGCAGGTCGATGCCTTGCAGGGCAGTGATCGAGCCGGCCAGGCTGTTGTAGGTCTTGACCACGTCCCGCAGTTCGATCAGCGGTTGAGTTTCATTTGAGTGAAAGTTTTGTTCAATCATTTTGGACTCCGCAGGCTAACGGTTCGTGAATTCGTCGACGATCCTGCCATCGGCAAGCTTGATCGTGCGCTGGGCGCGGGCGGCCAGCTCATTGTCGTGCGTAACCATCAGGATGGTTTTCCCGGCCTGGGCCAGGCTCTCGAAGAGGCGGAAGACCATCTCGGCGGATTTCGAATCCAGGTTGCCGGTTGGCTCATCCGCTGTGAGAAGCACCGGGTCGTTCGCCAGGGCACGCGCGATGGCGACGCATTGCTGCTGTCCGCCGGAAAGGGAGTTGGGGAGGCGGTGGGCGCGGTCCGCCAGTCCCACCAGCTCCAGCAGGTACATCGCACGCTCAGGCCGCTCGGGGGCCGGATATTGCCCGCCGTAATCCATGGCAAGCAGAATATTTTCCACGGCAGTCAGCGTGGGCAGGAGCTGGAAGAACTGGAAGATGACACCGATCGAGCGCCCGCGCCAGATCGCAATCTGTTCCTCGTTCAATGCGTGGACGTGAACATCATCCACAATAACTTCGCCGGAGGTGGGCCGGTCGATCCCGGTGATCACGTTGATCAGCGTGGATTTGCCGCTGCCCGACTTGCCGATGATCGAGACGAAGGCCCCCGCTTCGACCTGCAGGTCGATGCCTTTGAGCGCGGTGAACGTGCCGGCTGCACCCCGGTATGTCTTTACCACGTCGCTCAGGTCAACCAGACGTCCATTGAAGTCAGCCTTTTGACCGTTTTCCGGCATATTTGCAGTCCGATGTAAATTGATTTCCTGCATAGCTGCCTCTGCTTAATCCTTTGTCAAAATCATTTTACGTCGTGCGTCTTTTCAAGCGAACTGGTGCAAAAAAAGACCACCAACAACCAGGTGTTGCGGTGGTCTCGCTGTAGTCTTTCTGGTAACCGAGAGCCTCTGTTGGGTCCGAGGCTCTGTCATGACGGTTAGCCACGGGCGTTCCACAGGTGTGGGATCGCCACAGCTACTCCCCATCGAACAAACGGAGTATAAGACTGGTAATAGGGCCTGTCAATATTCGGAGGCGTGCCGCGAATTGGCGAGGCTTACTTTAATTACGAGTGCTCGAGCCGATTAGTTGCTCAACTCATCATACTTCCTGCGGACCTTGCGAATATCCTCCCACATCAACGCTTTGGGAGAGCCGGGGTCCCTTGTAGGATTACGCAGCAGGTAGGATGGATGGAAGATCGGCATGATCCAGCGGCCCTCCGCCTGGGTCCATTTGCCGCGCAGGCTGGTGATGCCGGTCTTTCCAAGCACCGACTGGCAGGCTACATTTCCGGTCAGGAGGATGACCCGCGGATCGACCAGGCGGATGATCTCAAAGACGTAGGGGCGGTAGTACTCGATTTCCTCGTTCGTAGGTTTGCGGAAAGCTTTGCCCTCGGTTCCCGGCGGCATCCGGAACACGGAGTTCGTGATGTACACATCCTTTTCCGGGTCGAAATCCGCCGCCTGCAGGACCTTGTCGAGCATCTGGCCGGCGCGCCCGACGAACGGCTTGCCTTTGATGTTTTCCTCAGGTCCCGGGGCCTCGCCGATGATCAGCAGCTTGGCCTGCGGGTTGCCGCGGCTGATGACGACATTTGTCCCTGCATCCGCCAGGGGATCGTTCTTCATGCGTTTCAATGCATTGATCACTTCTTCCAGGGATCCAAACTTATTTGCGCTCTGACTGAACATATCGAACT
>JBAVVF010000117.1:0-2341 GCA_049697155.1 Anaerolineales bacterium | reverse complement strand
GAGCGTCCAGGGAATTCATTTCCAGGTTTCCGAAATTGAATACTACCGGGAGCAGGCCCGCAGCATGGCTCTTGAAGATGCACAGCTAAGAGCTGCCCTGATGGCGGCAGAATTGGAACAGGAAGTTGGCGAGCCGGTGACCATTCAGGAAACTGCGACGTATTTTTCGAATCCTTATGGATACAATCCAATGCTCGTCACAAGCAACTACGATGTTGCATACCTGAACCTTGTCTACAATGAAAGCGTGGTTATATTTGGCGAGATTACGGTTCGGTCGAGTGTAAGTGTTGAATTCAGCCTGAAATAGTTCGGTAGTTCAGTGGTTGGGCAGTTGGGTAGTTGAGAGGCGGGTGATAGAATTCAGCCGACTCCTAATTATTTATGGAGGGTGAAATGAACAAAGATACTGTGAAGTGGATATTCCGTTATTTCTTTGTGATTGCGGCGGTAGTCTTTATTCTGATTTACTTGCGTTGGTTTCAGCTTACTCCATTTGTTGTTCCAAATTATGGAGGTATTAACGGTGAGTATATTGCCGGGCTTATTTTATTGGTTATTCTTGTTTTCTTCGCAACTATATCCAGGCTCGTGATTAACCGAAAGTTTTGGCATATATTTCTGTCGGTGACCACAGCGATACCCTTTGCTCTCAATTTAGTATTTGTCTATATGTACATGCCTCGTGTTGAAGATTCTGCACGATACAACGGGATCACTTATTACGTCACCCGCAATTATCTGGCATTTGAGGATCGCTCAAACAGCCAATTAACAAAATGGACGGGGTTTTTAAATTACGAAAGGATTTATTTAGGAAGACCACAATTCCGTAAGAAGATCATTTATGATGAAACAACAAATAAAGTAATCATCATCGTTCCAGACGACCTGCTGGTTTACATCGACGGAGAACCTCCTGAACGCTATGACATCTACATAGAAATCGATGATCACCTATACTATCCAGCATATCGATGGATTCCGGATCCGGCATATCCCTATCTTTCCAAAGGCTATCGTTGGTGGGTCTATCAATGTAAACTCGATAATTCTTCGTGCAAACCTCTACCGTTTGAATATGAGGGGGATTATGCCTTTGAAACAAGCATAGAGAAGAACGATGCCACAAATGAAATAAGCGTATATTTTGACATCGGAGAGCATCCAGGTGTTCGAACCTTGATCTTCACCTGGGGTGAACATCCGCGCTGCCATGCCAAAGGCTGCGAAATCCTGGAAAAGTAACTGACATTCATTCGATAAAACAGACGAGTATCACTTCCAGGATGGAACGAATTCGAGAATAATGTGTTTTCTAGTACGTATCTCAGAAGCAGTTTTCGTCATTGCGAGCCGCGAAGCGGCGAAGCAATCTCATGTAAAATTGGCTGTTTGCGAACCGTAGATGAGATTGCTTCGTCGAGCTGGGTCTCGATACGTCGCCTTCGGCGACACTCGACCAACAGCTCTCCTCGCAATGACCGATAGGGTAAGTGTTTCTGAGACAAATCCTGGAAAAATCCCCTTGAGAGGAACCCTTAATATGACCACTCTTGCTCCAACCGTTTACACTCGTACCTTTCCCCGCGCGGCGGGCTGGCGGAGCGACATAACTTTGATCGTGCTGGGGGCGCTGTTCGTGGCGGCGCTGGCCCAGGTCGAGATCCCCCTGCCCTTCACTCCCGTCCCGATCACGGGACAGACCTTTGGCGTGCTGCTGGTCGGCGCGGCGCTGGGATCCAAGCGCGGCGCGGCCTCGCTGGCATCCTATCTCGCCATGGGCATGGTCGGGCTGCCCTTCTTTGCCGGCGGCGCACATGGATTTGACATTGTCCTCGGCGCGACGGGCGGATACCTGATCGGATTTATCCTGGCAGCGTACGCGATCGGCCTGCTGGCGGAACGCGGACTGGAACGAAGTGTCCGCACCTCCCTCGTACCCTTCCTGGTCGGGACGGTCATCATTTACGTCTGCGGCGTCGCCTGGCTGACCGTGATCCTTGGGAGCTTTGGCAAAGCACTCGCCGCGGGATTGGTTCCATTCCTGATCGGTGATGTGCTGAAATTACTGGCTGCCGCAATCACCCTGCCTGCGGCCTGGAAGTTAGTTCGGTAGTTCAGTAGTTGTTAGTGCTTGTCTCAAAATCATCACACTATCCGTCACACCTGCACTGCGCGCAGGCGCAAGTGTTGCGAGCGAAGCGAAGCAATCCCATGCAAAGTTTAGCACTTTTTAGCCATGTTTGAGATTGCTTCGTCGGGATTTCGACGCTACGCGTCTCAACCCTCCTCGCAATGACGGAAAATAAAAAAGGAGGAGGCATGATCTGCCTCCTCC
>JBAVVF010000116.1:0-2787 GCA_049697155.1 Anaerolineales bacterium | reverse complement strand
CTCCTGGTAAGCCGATATCCACCACCTGCAGATCGCCGACATACTCAAAAGCAGGCAATTGCAGCATGCCCTGCTTCACCGCCGCCATCGTGACCGTCAGGTCTGCGGCGATCGTCTCGTCCGCAGCTTCGCCCGAGTCGCAATCCACGCCGGAGGGACAGTCGACCGCAATGACCAGGGGGAACTCATCCAGCCCGTCGAGGATATTGTTGACCTCCATCAGAAGCTCGGCGACATCCTTCTTCAAGGGCAGTTTGACGCCTGTTCCAAGGACACCATCCAGAAGGACGTCCGCGGTTTCGATGGCCTCTGCCATCTGCTCGAAGGCACCTTCGCCTGAAAGGATCTCCCCGCCCGCCTCGAGGAAGCGCTTGACGAGATCGTCCTTCCTGCGCTTGACGAGGTAGGCCCGCGCCTTCCAGCCTTCGGCCGCCAGCGCAGACATGGCCACGAGCGCGTCGCCGCCGTTGTTGCCGGAGCCGACCAGGCCAACGACCTCCGCGCCATCATCGTCTTCTGCATAGAGATCAAGAATAATATCTGCCAGACCCTGACCGGCATTTTCCATCATCTGGTCATAGGTCAAACCACCCGCATCAGCTTCCTTTTCAATTGCCTGCATTTGGGATACAGTGACAAGTTTCATGTATATTCTCTCCTGTGATGACGGGATTTTACTGCAAATAAGGCTCGGGCATGGGTTTCCGGGACATCCTCTTACAAAAATCAAACGGCGGGGAGTTCGGCTATGAAGAGGATTGCGTTACAACGGTCATCAAAGCAAAACAAGTCACAAAGTATATTTTGCAGGGCTTAGAGCTGCTCCCATAGATCCTTAGCGACATCATCCAATCCTAATTGAGATAACTTCTCACGCGTAGGCTTGCCCGTTGCCGGATCCCAGCCGCGCGCCGCGTAGTAGGCAGATAGCATGGCAGGCAGATCGGGTTTGAAGCCTGCCGAGCCGCCGTCCGGGAAAGGTGTCAGCAATGCTTTCGGAAGCTTATCATCGGCACGCGTCAAGCCCATGCGAATGTTAATGGCGCGTTTCATGTTCCAGCCGCGCTCGCCACACTTCAGCATATCCTCGACCGTCCAGTCCAGGCCGCAGGCGGCGTTGATCAGCCGGACCTGCATTTCCGGTTCGGTGTTGGCAAAGATACACATCACGATGGAATTGAAGACCGTCCGCCAATCCTGGTGACGAGCGACATTCCCCACCTTCTCTGCCTGGGCATGCCGGTCAAAGTATGTAATCCCGAGAGCGTCCTGCGTATGGCCCCAATCCACGAAGAAGTAATCGGACTGGTTATGGCAGGCACCGCGCGGACTGGTTGCATACGACAACGCCATCCCGGAGACGCCGCGCGGGTCATGGTAGGCCACTTCCAGGCCGTTGACCTGGACCGCTTCCTCCTCCGCGTGGAAGTGCGCGCCGAAGCGACGCGAGCCTTGGGCCAGCAGATCACCTATCCCGGCGCGGCGGCCGGTCAGCTCGACGAGCTGCTTGAGCATATCCACGTCGCCCCACTTCAGGACGAGTCCGCCCGTATCCTTTTCCGTAATTGCTCCCTTTTCAAATAAGTGGAAGGCCAGTCCGATCGTATTCGCGCAGCTGATCGTGTCCATGCCGTAGCGGTCACAGAGTTCGCCAAGCTCCACAATGGATTGCAGATTATCGTTTAACAGGTTTGGACCAAACCCTACGATGGTTTCATATTCGGGTCCCTTGCGTTTTGCCCCATCGCCAAGCTTCACCACACGTCCGCAGGCGATCACGCAACCCTGGCACGCGCTCCGGCCGCTGAGGATAGTCTCGGTCATTTTTGCGCCGGAGATATTATCCACATTTTCAAACGAACCCCGGGTGTAGTATTTGACCGGCATGGCCCCCATGTACTCGGAATAGTTCGCGGCGCCGGCTGTACCGAGTTCCCGCAGCACCTGGGCCTCATTATCCTGTTTCAACATACGGTTTGCTTCGGAACGCAGCGACGCGTAGCTCGTGGGATCGAACACCGGGATGGGATTCGTGCCGCGGACCGCGATGGCCTTGAGATTCTTGGCGCCCATGACTGCGCCCAGGCCTGTGCGGCCGGCCATCCGTCCATGATCGCACATGATGGACGCGAACAGGACCTGCTTCTCCCCGGCCGGCCCGATCACGCAGACCCGCGCAGACTTCTCACCGATCTCTTCCTTGACCTTATCCTGCGTGGTGTAGGTATCCTGCCCCCATAAATGTGCCGCCTTCCGGACTTCAAGCCGCTGTCCTGAGCCTGTCGAAGGATTGTTCCCATTCAACCAGAGATAAACCGGCTGCGCGGCCCGGCCCGTGATCCACAGACCGTCGTAGCCCGCGGCGCGCAACTCGGGGCCCCAGAAGCCTCCGATGTTGGACTCTGCCCAGAGGCCGGTGGCTGGTCCCTTGCCGCAGACGACGAAGCGGCCGGTCGTCGGGCCGGATGTACCGGTCATGGGTCCCATCAGAAAGAGCAGAGACGCCTCGGGCGAGAGCGGCGCGAGCTCCCGGGTAAGCGATGAATACAAAATTCGGGCGGCGAGGGAAGCGCCGCCCAGAAAGTCCTTTTCCCATTTTTCAGGGATGCGATATTCTTCCGTATCGCCGGTTGTAAGATTTATCTTGAGAATGGGTTGCATAAAGGTTCCAGGTATCGCCGTCCAACTATAAAATCTCCGTGGTCACTTCGCGTGCCACGCGGACAAAATCCAGGACGGTTGGAACGTTGCGCATCATGTAGCCCATGCTGCCTTTCACTTTCAATT
>JBAVVF010000115.1:0-5578 GCA_049697155.1 Anaerolineales bacterium | reverse complement strand
GCCATGGTCGGGATAAGACGCGTTCAACTGCACGTCGAAACGCTTGACGAACAGGACGCCGTCCAGCCAGTAACCCATCCAGCCGTACGGGTTGAGATAACCGAATTTGATCGGTGGCAGAGCGGGGTCGGCGCGGACGAGGACGAAGTCGTCGCGGAGAGTCAGGCGCGGGTCGTCGAGGCGCGTGTAGGGCCACAGAATCAGCCGCCGGTTCGAGAGCAGGCCCGCTTCATCTGTGTTGCCGACAGGCTGAGGGAATAGTCCGACCCCGCCCAGCCTGAACATGGTCAATGCCCAGGGTGCAAATTCAACCGCCCAGGGGCCGTCGTTGCGAAGCTCGTGGCGCAGGAGCACCTGGGGCTGATCGGGGTTTAATTTGATCTCGATGGATTTGGCGATGTGCGTCCAGGGTTCGGCTGGCATGTCGATCCGAACGCCATTGGGAATCTCGCTGACGGTCGCGCCTTCGTTATCGGGCATGTACGTGCGCGGCATGGCCTCCGGCGCATGCCACAAACGATGTCCACCTCTAAACTTGAAGCTGCCGTAGGCAGTCTGGACGGGAGCCTTTTCCACATCCGCGAACAGATTGGCTTTGCCCTTCAGTCCAAAGCGCACGATGCGCGCAGAGTTGGCAAGATATTCCAATTGAACGAATTCATTCTCAAGTACGCGTGTCGGTTCGCCGTGAAAGTCGCCCATGAAGTCCTCTTTCAACGCAAAGATTTTATCCACCAATCTCCACTAATCTTCACAAATTGAAAGGCATTCGCGGAGATTAGCGAGGAGTAGTGGATGAGGAAATTATCTCATCTTATCAAAGGATGCTTTCAATGCAGGGTAGAGTTCGCGATAGAGGGGGTATGCTTTGCGATAGGCATCGACCTGGGCCGGGTCCGGTTTTGTGCTGCCGGTGATCCTGACCGCGGCCTTACACGCGTCGGGGACATCCTGCCAGGCGCCCGCGCCCACACCCGCCAGCAGGGCCGCGCCGAAGGCTGCGCCTTCGCTGGTGTTGACCGTCACGAGCTCGGCTCCGAGCACGGATGCAAGGATCTGCCGCCACAAAGCCCCTTTCGTGCCACCGCCCGAGGCGCGGACCTGTTTAATCTCGCCCAGTCCTGCGTTCTGGATCAGCGTGAAGCTGTCCTTCAAGCCAAACGACACGCCTTCCAGCACCGCACGCGTCAGGTGTCCGCGCCCGTGACGCAGGGTCAGGCCGATAAAGGCGCCGCGCGCCAGCGGGTCGGGATGAGGCGTGCGTTCTCCACTTAAGTATGGAAGGAACTGCAAGCCTTCACATCCGGCGGGGACGGTCTCCGCTTCCTTCAACAAATCATCAAAACTCATGGTTGGAGCCAGCGTATCCCGATACCACTGCAGGCTGCCTGCCGCCGAAAGCATGACACCCATGAAGTGCCACATGCCCGGCACGGCGTGACAAAAGGCATGCAGGCGTCCTTCGGGTTAGATCAATGCCGAGGGGGTTGTCGCAAAGACCACGCCGCTCGTGCCAACCGTCAGCCCGACAATGCCCGGCTCCACCGCGCCCACCCCCACGGCCTGCGCGGACTGGTCGCCGCCGCCGGCCGCAACGGGCGTGCCTTCCTTCAACCCGGTGACGGAGGCAGCTTCGGACGTCACGTATCCGGTAAAGTCCGGTCCTTCGAACGTGCGCGGCATCCAGGCCGGGTCGATGCCAAGTTTCTCCAAAAGCTCGGGCGACCAATCGCGTGACTTCAAATCGAACAGCACGGTCCCGGCGCCATCGGCCTTGTCCAGCGCGTATTCGCCGGTCAGCTTGAAGCGGATGTAATCCTTCGGCAGGAGCACATGCCGCGCTTTTTTATAAACTTCAGGTTCGTTCTTTTGCACCCACAGGATCTTCGGAGCGGTAAAACCGGTCAGTGCAACATTCCCACTGATTTGAATGAAACGTTGCCTGCCAATGCGGGCGTGGATCTCGTCGCATTCGGCCTGCGTGCGCTGGTCGTTCCACAGGATGGCCGGGCGCAGGACCTCGCCTGCTTCGTCGAGCAGGACCAGGCCGTGCATCTGTCCCGTCAGCCCGACGGCTGCGACGCGCTCTGCCCCGACGCCTGACTCGGCCAAAACCTGTTTGATACTGGCCGCGACCGCTTCCCACCACTCGCGCGGATCCTGCTCCGACCAGAGCGGCTTCGGCGTCTGCAGGGTGTGCGGCGACGAGGCGACAGCAACGACCTTGCCCGTCTCATCGACGAGCAAGGCTTTGCTGGAAGTTGTCGAGGTGTCGATCCCTAAGAAATATTGTGCTGCCATGATGTGCTCCAGGGTTTCTTCCCACCGCGCTTCATCTGCGCCTGGTCTCGATACAGTTGGATGACCCGACCCCTACTCTGCACGAAACATTACCGAATATCGACGGGGCAGACAAAGACGCGCTGTTTTACCTTTGCTTTTTTCCGGCCGGGGATTTCGAACTCGCCGCACAGGCGGATATCCTGCGACGAACTGCCCAGCATGACTTCAATCTTACCGGGTTCGAGGACAAGATTCAAGTCCTCGTCGTGGAAGGCCAGCTGATCAACCGGCAGGTGGAAAACAACCTTGCACGTTTCGCCGGGCTGCAGTGTGAGCCGTGTGTAACCCTTCAGCTCCTTGACCGGCCGCGGCATGGAGGCATATTCATCGCGGATGTAAAGCTGGACAACTTCATCACCTGGGACCGATCCGCTGTTTCGAACCTTGAGGGAAATATCCAGCTTCTCGCCTGCTTTCACCTGTTTCTTTTTAATGGACAGATCGCTGTATTCAAAGGTGGTAAAGCTCAAGCCATGTCCGAACGGATAGAGGGGCGTCACCTTCTCGGAAACATAGTCCACGTACCAGTTCGAGCGCATGCCGGAGGGTTTGTAGTTATAGAAGGTCGGCACCTGCCCAACGTGGCGCGGGAAGGTGATCGGCAGCTTCCCGCCGGGGTTGACCTCGCCGAACAGGACTTCAGCGATCGCCGGCCCGCCTTCCTCACCAGGCAGCCAGGCTTCGAGGATGGCATTGGCGCTTTCATCGAGCCAGGGAATAGCGTACGGCCGGCCGGTAACCAGCACAACTGCGACCGGCTTGCCTGTGGCAAGGATGGCTTTAGCAAGTTCCTCCTGCACGCCGGGCAGACGCAGGTCCACGCTGTCGCGGGTCTCGCCACTGGTGGAGGAGGGAATCATGCCGGCGCGATCTCCCAGGACCAGCACCACAACATCCGCCTGCTGAGCCGTGTTCAGCGCCTCGTCGAAGCCGCTGCGATCCGCATCGAGGTTGTCACAGCCCTGGGCATGAATCACTTTGGTCTCGGTAGAAACGATTTCGCGAATGCCTTCGAGAGGAGTAATGATCTTTATGCTGTCCTTTGTCAACGCAGCCAGGTCCATATCGATGAAGGCTGAATCCTTCGGCGCGTTGTACTGCATGATGCTCAGTGTGGCAATGTAGGAATAGTCTCCCAGCAGGTTCCGCCCGTCGTCAGCATTCGGGCCGATCACAGCCAGGGTTCCGATCGATTTCTTCAGAGGCAGCAGGCCGTCGTTCTTGAGCAGGACCATGCTTTTGCGCGCCAGTTCACGCGCCAGGCCGCGCTGTTCAGCAGTTTCGAACACTTCATGGACATGCTCTTCATCCACATACGGATTTTCGAAAAGACCCAGCTCGAACTTCTTCTGCAGGTGGCGCTGCACGGCAGTATCCACCGCTTCGAGGTCGATCTGCCGGGCTTTCAGCGCGGCACGGAGCGGGTGATCGTAATAATCCGTGGTGGGCAGCTCCACATCGATGCCGGCGTTCAGGGCCAGGCGGGCCGCGGTCTGCTTGTCGGGAGCGGCCTTGTGATAGTCATGAATCATGTTGATGGCGTGATAGTCCGAAACGACCGGACCATCGAAGCCAAGTTCCTCCCGCAGGAGGTCCGTCAGGATGCGGCGCGAGGCGGCCACCACTTCCCCATCCAGCTCGGGATAGGCATTCATAATCGTGGCTAGCCCCGCGTCACGGATGGCCGCCTGGAAGGGTGCCAGATAGATGTCCCACATCTCGCGCGGGCCCAGGTGCACGGGCCCGCAGTTCAGTCCGCCCTGCGACAAGCTGTGTCCCACAAAGTGTTTGCCCGTGGCCATGACACCTTCGCGGAGGTCGGGACCCTGCAGTCCGCGAATGTAGGCCATGCCGAAATGGCTGACCAGCGTCGGGTCTTCACCAAAGGTTTCCTCGGTGCGGCCCCAGCGCGGGTCGCGGGCGATATCCAGCACGGGAGCAAGTCCCTGGTGGGCGCCGATGGCACGCAATTGTTTGCGTATGGCAGTCGTCATCCTTTCCGCCAGCTCAGGCTGGAAGGAGGCGGCCAGGCCGAGGACCTGGGGGAACGTGCTGCCTCCCAGCACCATCGCGCCGGAACAACATTCCTCATGGACGATCGCCGGGATCCCGAGGCGGGTCTGCTCGACCAGGAAACGCTGGATGACGTTGGCCGCCTTTGCCGCAGACTGAGGCTCCAGCGTGGAGGCACCTGCCACGCGCGTCACCTGCCCGAGACCGTGCTTGAGCTTCTCTTCGATCTTGTGCCGGTCCAGCTGTCCCTTCGTCTGCAGGTCATACATCCAATACGAGCCGAGCTGGGCCAGCTTTTCGTCCAGCGTCATTTGACGGAGCAGAGCAGAGACGCGTTTTTTGATGGAGCGGGTGGAGGCAGGTTTCGTCATATCGTTTCGATTCTGTGGGTTGGATTTATCGCACGCCCAGGAGCAGTTCGATAGTCAGCTGGTCGAGGCGCTCGTAGCGCAGGCCACGCGTTCCGAGGGCCCGGCGGTCGAAGGTTTGGGCACGCAGTTCCGAAGCTTTCCTGGCGCTGTACTTGCCGAAGTACTTGTTCATCGAGCCGTCGTCGGCGTTGATCTCAGATACGATCGCCTGGATCTCCTGGTCGGCATTCCAGCGAGCGGCCTTTTCCTTCAGGATCAGGTAGGTGCGCATGCAGCCGCGCGCGAAGTCCTTGACGCCTTCGTAATCTTCGGTGCGATAGGCATGCGCGTCGAAGTGGCGGCTGCTGTCGTAGCCATTGTCTTCCAGCAGCTTGACGAGGAAGAAGGCGCTCTTGAGGTTGACCGCCCCGAAGCGGAAGTCCTGGTCGTAGCGGCCGAAGGCCTGGTCATTGAGGTCGATGTGGAAGAGCTTGCCGGCATCCAGCGCCTGGGCCACGCCGTGAACAAAGTTGAGTCCGGCCATGTGTTCGTGGGCTACTTCGGGATTGACGCCGACCATGTCGGGATGGTCGAGGGTTGCGATAAAGGCCAGCATGTGCCCGGTGGTCGCATTGTAGATGTCGCCGCGCGGCTCGTTGGGCTTGGCTTCCAGCGCAAACTTCAGATCATACTTTTTGTCCAGCACGTACTCGCACAGGAAGTTCATGGCTTCCCGGCTGCGCTTGATCGAGAGCATGGGATCCTTAGCGGCGTCAGTTTCAGTGCCTTCGCGCCCGCCCCAGAACACGTATACCTGCGCACCTAGCTCGGCACCCAGGTCGATGGCATTCATGGTCTTCTGCAGGGCATAG
>JBAVVF010000114.1:0-15875 GCA_049697155.1 Anaerolineales bacterium | reverse complement strand
AATGCAAGATGCCTTGCAAAGCTATTGACATTTCGCCAAAAATGCGTAAACTACGTCTATGCACACGTGTGCATAAGGAGTGCAGCATGGCAGTCACCGTCAAAGACATCGCGGAAAAAGCGGGGGTATCCCATACGACGGTTTCGCGCGCGCTGCACGGCAATCCGCTTATTCCCGAAGAGACCCGAGAACGCATTCGACAGATCGCCCTGGATCTTGGCTACTCACCCAGCGCCGCGGCCCGGGCGCTGAAGACCCGCCGGTCGCAGGTGCTGGGGGTCCTGCTCAGCAGCCTGGACGATCCCTTCTTCAGCGAGATTCTGGAGGGGATCGAGGAGTCCGTGCAGGGCAGCGGCTACAGCCTGTTCATCGCCTCCGCCCACCGCGATCCGGAGCGGGAGCGGGGAATCGTCCAGACGATGGTCGAGCACCGCGTCGACGGTGTCATCATCTGTTCCACATCTTTCAGCTCCGAACAAAGCGATCAACTGCTTCAATACGGCGTACCGATGGTGGTGGTCAACAACCAGGCCGCCGAGGACTTCCGCTACTCGATCTATCACGATGACGTGGATGGAAGCCGGCAGGTCACACAACACCTGATCGGGCTGGGCCATCAGAAGATCGCCTACATCGGGAATTCGGACTCCGGCCGCACCACGCTGGATCGTCTGACCGGCTTCCGTCAGGCGCTGGACTCGGCCGGGCTGGCAGTCCCTGCCGAATTCATCTACGAGTCTCCCGGCGGGGAGCCCGAAAACGGAATGGAAGCCGCCGCTCATTTTCTGAAGCTGCCAAATCGCCCGACTGCCCTGGTCTGCTACAACGACATGATGGCGATCGGAGTGTTGCAGGCTCTCCGGGAGGCAGGCGTGCAGGTGCCCAGGGAGGTTTCTGTCACCGGATTCGATAACATCATATTCTCCGCCTATACCAATCCCCCTTTGACCACCTTCGACCAGCCCAAGCGATTTATCGGGGCCGAGGCGGCCCGGCTGCTGCTGGGTCTTCTCAACTCAGCGACCGCGCAGGAATTATCCACCCAGCCAAACGTCCGGATCCTCAAAGGCAGTCTGCTGGTCCGGGCGTCCACAACAACAGCGATTATTTCGCCCTATGAAAGGAAAAAAACATGGAAAAGATGAAAGCTCTCGTATTCAAGGATGTGGGGAAACTCGTGTTCGAAGACCGGGTTGTCCCGCACGTCAAGGATCCCGACGATGTGGTGTTGAAGATCAGCCACGTCGGCATCTGCGGCACGGACGTCAAGATCATGGAAGGCAAACATCACTTCCGGCCCGATACGGTGCTCGGGCATGAATTCTGCGGGGAGGTGGTCGAAGTCGGCTCGCACGTGCAGCACATCAAGCTGGGTGACCGCGTGTCGGTGGATAATAACATCCGCTGCGGGTTCTGCTCCTTCTGCCGGATGGGGCTCACCAGCCAGTGCGTCGACATCAAGACCAGCGCCCTGGGTGTGATGCGCGACGGCGGCTATGCCGAATACTGCCTCGTCCCCGAAAAGCAGTGCTTCCCGCTGCCAGCGGAGATCGACGATGTGCTCGGCACGCAGGTCGAGACGCTGGCGACTGTTGTCAACGGCATGAACACCCTGCAAATGCTGCCCTATGACTACGTGATGATCCTGGGCTTCGGGCCGATCGGCTACCTGTTCGCGCAGTTCGCCAAGAACATCGCCGCGAAGGTCGCGGTGACCGAGATCGATCCGTTCCGCATCCAGGTCGCGAAGGAATGCGGGCTGACGGTCTGGAACCCGAACGAAGTGGATGTGGTACAGAAGATCACGGAGTTCACCTACGGGCGCAAAGCCGACATCGTGATCGAAGCGACCGGGAATGCCCTCTGGCAGGCGCTCGAATGCGTGACGCCCGGCGGGAAGGTTCTGCCCTTCGGCATGGATTCAAGCATCAAGGCCGAGATCGTCCCGAACGAGATCACGCGCTGGGCGACGAAGATTCTGGGTCTCTACCTCGGACAGAACACGATGGTCCCCTCGATTCGCATCTTCCAGGAGAACCGTCTCAACATGAAGCCCTTCTTCACCAAGGTCATCCCTCTCGAAGAGGGTCTGAGCGCCTTCGACTGCCTGGGTCTCGACATCAACTCGATGACCCACCATCCCAAGAGCGCGATGAAGATCGTGATGAAGATTTGATTTTTTGCAGAAGTCTTTTTGCCACAGAGTGCACAGAGAAAATGAGCTTTTCTCGAAGGTCTCTGTGGGCTCTGTGGCTGGGCAAAGAGACACTCTGGCAGGAGACCCATTTGAGGAAACCGATGAAGCTGGCGTTCCACGGTGCGACGACCATGACGTGCGATCTCGAGACCGATGTCGCCGTCAGCGCGCAGGCTGGGTTCAGAGCGCTCGAGGTGTGGGCGGCAAAGATGGACCGGTACCTGGCATCCCACAGCCTGGACGAGCTGAAAGATTTGTTCGTCGGGCATGACGTCCTGCCGCTGGCGATCAACTCGATCGAGTTCATCGCGTTCCGCGGGAATGAGTATGCCGCGGTCCAGGCGCGCCTGCATGAATTGGGCAGGGTCGCGCAGGCTATCGGCTGTCCGACGGTGGTGGTCGTACCCAGTCCTTTGCCGGCCCGGGACATGCCCTGGTCCGACGTGGTGGCCGAGTACGTCCGGGTCCTGCGCGACCTGAGCGACATTGCGCGTCCGTACGATGTCCGGCTGTCCTTCGAGTTCCTGGGCTTTGGCTGGTGCAGTGTCCGAACGCCCCGCGCCGCGTTTGAGATCATCCAAAAGTGTGAGCGCGACAACGTGGGCATGACGGTCGACGCGGCCCACTTTTTCACGGGCGGCGGCCTGATCGAGGAACTCGACCGGCTCGATCCCGAGCGCATCTTCGCCTTCCACCTGGACGACCTGGAGGATACGCCGAAGGAAGCCGTCAGCGACGCGACCCGGCTTCTGCCCGGCCTAGGCGTGGTGCCGCTTGACGAGATCTGCGCGCGCCTCCGGCGGATCGGCTACGACGGCTCGTGCTCGGTCGAGCTGTTCCGGCCCGAGTATTGGGCCTGGGATCCTCGCAAGTTGGCGAGCGAGTCCCGCGCCGCGGCCCTCAAGGTCCTGTCGCCATATTTTGAGATCGAATAACACAGGAAAAGTCTGTACTATGGCGAGTCCTTATTTTGTACACGGAACACACGGACATCGCGGATATCGTCCGTAAAAAACGGAAGGAAATCCGTCCGATCCGTGAAATCCGTGTACAAAAGCTCTTGACTCCGGGCGTTGAGAAAGCCCTGATGTCTACAATGGAGAAACAATGAGATGACCAGAAAAGTGAAAATCGCTGTGATCGGCACGGGCCGCATGGGCAGCGTGCACGTCCGCAACATCGCACGCTACATCCCGGAAGCGGACCTGGCTGCCGTCTGTGACCTGCGCCTGGACGTGGCCCAGACGGTCGCTGACGAGTGTGGGGTCCGGCGCGTCGTGCAGGATTATCACGAGCTGCTGGCCGACCCGGAGATCGAAGCGGTTCTGATCGCGGCCAGCACCAACGCACATGCTTACATCATCAAAGACGCGGCTGCGGCGGGCAAACATATCTTTTGCGAGAAGCCGATCGCCCTCGACCTGAAAGAGATCGACGAGGCGCTGGCAGAGGTGGAGAAGGCAGGTGTCAAGCTGCAGATCGGTTTTAACCGCCGCTTCGACAAGAGCTTTCAGAAAGTTCACGAGATGGTCTGCTCGGGCGAGATCGGTCATCCGTGCATTTTGCGCATCACCAGCCGTGACCCCGAGGTACCCGCCATGGAGTTCATGCGCGTCTCGGGCGGGATGTTCCTCGACATGACCATCCACGACTTCGACATGGCCCGTTTCCAGGTCGGCGAGATCGAGGAAGTCTATGCCATCGGCGGGGTAATGGTTGAGCCGGCCCTGAACGAGTTTGGCGACATCGACACCAATGTGGTGACGCTCAAGTTTGCCAGCGGCGCGGTCGGCACCATCGACAACAGCCGCAAGGCGGTCTATGGTTACGACCAGCGCCTGGAAGTGTTCTGTTCGAACGGCACGGCCTTTGCAGAGAACGAAAGGGAAAACGTGGCCGTGAAAGGCAGCCCGGACGGGTTCCATTCGGCGCGTGTGCCGCACTTCTTCATGAACCGGTATGCTCCCTGCTACGTGGAGGAAGTCCGCCAGTTCATCGAATGTGTCCGCGAAGACAAGCCCACTCCGATCAACGGCAGGGATGGGCGCGCTGCGGTCGTGCTCGGTTACGCGGCCGGTAAATCCCTGCGCGAGAACCGGCCGGTCAAGGTGAGTGAGATTGGATGACGATGGATTATGGATCACACCTGCACTATGCGCAGGCGCAAGTGTGGTTTATGGTTCGTCATCTTTACTTCTAATATCGAATAAAGGAGCAATACTATGTCGAATGCAATCACACCAAAAGGATTTTTAGCCACCCGGCAGCCCGACCTGTTCTTTGAAGATAACGGCGTCGGCCGCATGAAGAAGGAAGTCTGGGAAGCCAGCGACGAGCAGATCGATGCCATCCTGGCGGAGTACGGCATCCCTTCGCCGGTTGAATGGGGCAAGCCCGGCTCCTACATCCAGACTACCACGCGCTGGCAGGTGGAAGCCAACCGCAAAAAGAACGATGTCGTTTTTATCCCGGTCGGATGCAGCGAGCTGCACGGCCAGCATCTGCCCAGCGCGGCGGATACGCTGTACGTGAGCGCGATTTGCGAAGGGGTACGGCGCTTCACGGCCAAACGCGGCGCGCCGGTCAATCTGGCGCTGCCTCCGCTCAACTATGGCGCCCATCCCTACCATCACCTGGGTATGCCCGGGACGGTCATCGTGCGCGAGCACGTTGTCCGCGAAATGATGATCGACGTGATGCTCGGCCTGTGGAACGACGGGTTCCGCAAGCAGCTCATCGTCAACAACCACGGCCAGCTGTGGGTGCTCGAATCGGCTGTCCAGGAATTCATGAAGCGTTACCAGCTGCCGGGCATCTTCCGCGTCATCGACTGGCACCGCGGCGTGCGCGAGTTCTTCCGCCCGGTCGAGCGCGGCGGCCAGATGGGGACCAACTTCGTCCACGCGGACGAATCCGAGACGTCCCTGAGCCTGCTGCTGCACCCCGAAATGGTGGACATGAACTATGCCGTCGACACCGAGGGCAAAGCCTATCTGCCCGAGGGCCACTTCGACAAGTCGGTCGATCCGTACGGACGCCCGAGCCGCTGGTCGGAGGGTGAGGGACATTTCGCCATCGAGATCGCCGCGACCCCGGAAGGTGTGGTCGGGAAGGCCAAATCCGGCGCGGCTCAAAAGGCCAAGCGACCGATGGCCGCCATCCTGAAGTACCTGACCCTGTGGCACGACGATGTGCTGGCTGCGTTCCCGGCCGGAAAAGTTCCGCCGGTGGAGGAAGTCACCCTCCGTACCGAAAAGGAAATGGAACCCTACCTGCGCGAGCCGCTCAGCAAAGGCTGGAAGACGGTCTACGGCATCCCGCGCATCGGTCAGGGCACGGAAGTATAAAGTCTATATTTACCACAGAGAGCACGGAGAACACCGAGAAGATTAAAGAATCTCTGTGGGCTTTGTGATCTCCGTGGTGAGGGTCTTTTTCACAGTAACAGGAGAAATCTTATGAACGGTACAATGCCAGGTGTTACTCTGCTCGCAGACTGGGAACCCAAGCCCGGTTTCAAACTCGGCGCGAAGGATATCGAAGGCCGCCAGACCTATCTTGGGAGCCAGGTCTGGAGGAATCCCCGCTTCGAGATCCGCGAATACCCCATCCCGACCCCGGGACCCGAGGAAGTGGTGCTGGAAGTCAAAGCCTGCGGCATCTGCGGCTCGGACGTCCACATGGCCCAGGCGGGGAAGGATGGCTACATCTTCTATCCCGGTCTGACCGGCTTTCCCAGCATTCTGGGGCACGAATTTTCTGGTGTGATTGTCGAGGCAGGCAAGAAGGCCCGCGACAAGCGCACCAACAAACCCTTCAAAGGCGGCGAGCCGGTCACATCCGAGGAAATGTTGTGGTGCGGACAATGCAAGCCCTGCGCCGACGGCCAGCCCAACCATTGCGAGCAGTTGGATGAGATCGGCTTCAACGTCAACGGCGCGTACACGAAGTACATCGTCCTGCCCGCCCGCACGATCTGGAGCCTCGAACCGCTCCGCGAGCGGTACAAAGGCGACGACCTTTTCGTAGCCGGAAGTCTCGTCGAGCCGACGTCGGTCGCGTACAACGCGGTCATCGAGCGCGGCGGGGGAATCCGTCCGGGCGATCGGGTCGTGATCCTCGGCGCGGGTCCGGTCGGGATCGCGGCCTGCGCCATCCTCAAGCGGGCCGGCGCCTCGAAGGTCATCATCTCCGAGATGCAGCAGGAACGCGCCGACATGGCCTTGAAGCTGGGCGCGGACTATCACGTCAACCCGGCCAAAGAGGATTTTGCCGAGCGCGTCCTTGAGATTACCAATGGCATGGGTGCCGACATGTTCATGGAAGCCACCGGCCTGCCCGAAGTGGTCTATCCCGGCATCGAACGCGTCATCTGGGAAGGCCGAACCTTATTGAGCACAGTGGTTGTGACTGCCCGCGCCGAAGCAAAGATGCCGGTCATGGGCGAGGTGCTGCAGGTGCGCAAAGCCCGCATCGTCGGCGCGCAGGGACATTCCGTGCACGGCAACTTCCCGCGCGTCATCGACTGCATGGCTTCGGGGATGGACATGACCCCGATGAGCACCAAGAAGGTCAGCCTCGAGGAATTGCCCGAGAATGTGATCAGGCTGCAGACGGATCGTTCCGAGTGTAAAGTCACTTATATTGCAAAATAGTATGTCGGGCTGTGGACGATGGATCACACCTGCACTGCGCGCAGGCGCAAGTGTGGTTTATGGATCATAGTCTGTCGTCCACGGTCCACCGTCCAAACATGAAACTATCCATCGTCCTCTCCACACAGCCGGCCCAATTCCAGGCCGCCACGTTCAAAGGCGATCTGGAGACCAACCTTGCCAGCATTGCCTCCCTCGGCTATGACGGTGTCGAGTTGGCCATTCGTGATCCACGCTTGGTCGATCTGATTGGTCTGGAGCAACTTGTCGACAAATACAAGCTTGAAGTCCCTGCGATCGGGACGGGTCAGGCCTGGGGCGAGGAAGGACTCTCCTTTACGGACCCCGATCCGGCCATCCGTCGTGCGGCCATCAAGCGGATCAGGAGCCACGTCCCCGGGGCGGCCCGCTTCGAGGCGGTGATCATCATTGGCCTGATCCGCGGCATCGTCAAGCCTGGAATCAGCGCTGAACAGTCCATGGAGTGGCTTATCCAGGCATTACGCGAATGCAGCGAAGCGGCGCGCCCCCAAGGTGTCCGGCTGGCGCTCGAGCCGATCAATCGCTATGAGACCACGCTCATCAACAATGTCGCGCAGGGCCTGGAGCTGATCGAGCGCGTCGGCGCGGACAACTTTGGGCTGCTGCTCGATACCTTTCACATGAACATCGAGGAGCCGGTCATCGAGGAAAGCATCCGGGCCTGCGGTGCGCGTATCTTTCACTTCCACGTGGCGGACTCGAATCGCTGGTATCCCGGCGCGGGCCATCTGAACTTCAAGACTATTCTGGACATGTTGACCAGCACCGGCTACCGGGATTGGGTCTCGGGTGAATTCCTGCCCCAGCCGAACCCTGAGACTGCGGCCCAAAGGAGCATTGCATACCTGCGTCAAATCTAGGGTGATTTGGCCAGACAACATACAAGACCATGATGACCTTATGGTCTTGTTTTTTTTAATCCTCGATGCTTCCAGGTGTGAATCGGTGGACGTTAATCCGACCCAATTGATACACTTCCCGCGACTAAGCTTCATATCACAATTGCAAGGCCTTTGTACAACGACATACAATATAATCGTCGAGGCAATATCCAACACCGAGTAAACACATGGAAAATATCGACCAACCGGCAGAGGGCACAAAATCGAAGTTGTTCCGGCTTTTGCGGGTATACCCGGAAGAGCGCAGGGTCTTTGTTATTTTAGGTCTGGTCTTCTTTTGTAATTCTGTTGCAACTCAAATCGCGTCGGTGGCTGCCGTAAGCGGTTTTCTCAAGGGGGAGGGGGTCAATCAAATACCCATCCTTTGGATGATCGATATGCTTGTTATTCTGCTGATGGGAGGCCTGCAATCCCTGATCATCGATCGGTTTGAACGTACCAGCCTGATCAAGATCATGATCCTGGGGTTTGCTGCCGTCTTTGCCATCCTGCGGCTTATGTTTTACATTCAGACGCCCGATTGGCTGCGTTATGGCATGATGATGATTCTTTCCGAGCAGCAGTGGTTGTTCTTTCCGCTCATCTTTTGGACGCTGGCTCAGGATGTTTTTAGCGTAGCCCAGGCCAAGAGACTCTTTTCGCCGATTGCCAGTCTGGGGTTTGTCGGGCGGCTGGTTGGGCTGGTGATCGTTTCGGTTGCCCCGGAAATCTTCGATAAAGGCGGTACAGCTGCCGAAGAATTGTTATTGCTCAATGTAGCGGTTTATGTGGCTGCCTATTTGTTTGTCGTTTTTGGGTTGAGAAGAATTGAGGTCCGCAGGGTTGTTGAAAAGCATGAAACGACGCGCGAGATTTTGGTGGAGGGGTGGGAATTCGTCAAAAATGTTCCCACGTTCAAGTACTTAACCATTTCCATTTTTGCCGTCAACCTTAGCCTGACGTTTATCGAATTTAGCTTTCTGGCAATCACCCACCAGGCGTTTCTCACGAACTACCAGACATTTTACGGGCTTTATCGCCTGGGTTTGACGATTGCCTCCTTTGTGCTGCAGGGGTTAGTGACCAGCAGGCTGATCGAAAAAATTACTCTGAAGAATTCTTTCCTGATTATGCCTTTCGCCCTGGTGGGAGGCTCGCTCTGGATGTTGTTTGCCGGCGTGGCGAGCGCCATCGGCGGGATGGTTTTGCCAAAGGTTGCCCAGTTTACGGCATACGATTCGGCCCGCCGCTCTTTTCAGACTCTTGTTCCTGAAGAACGACGCGGGCGTGTCAGCACGCTTATGGAAAGTTATTTATTTGCGGTGGGTGTTATTCTTGCTTCCCTGGCAATCCTTCTTGTTCTGTTTCTGGGGCACTGGCTTGGCGAGCTATGGGTCTCTTATCTTTATCGAGGGCTTGCAGTGATTTGTGGCCTATGGGCATTGTGGGCGATTATCAAAATGCGCCAGGTCTATGATCGCAGCATGCTGGACTGGCGCCTGAAGCGTCGTCAACGTGGAGGCAGCGTTCTCAATAAACTGGAATTTTGATCGTTGCAATTATGTCAAACCTATGAAAAAACCCCTCATTGTTGGCCTGACTTATGATCTGGCATCCGACTATCACCTTGAAGAAGGTGATCCCGAAGATATGTACGGGGAGTTCGACAGCGAAGAAACCCTCGAAAGGCTGGAAACGGCAATTTCACACCTTGGTCATTCGGTGTGCCGGATTGGAAATATTGAAAAGCTGGTTTCCTTCCTGTTTCAAAGGCAAACTGTTGACCTTGTTTTCAATATCGCCGAGGGACGCCACGGGCGCAGCCGGGAATCGCAGGTTCCTGCCCTGCTGGACGCCTATTCCATTCCCTATACCTTTTCGGATGCTCTGACTCTGGGGGTTTCCCTGGATAAAGCCCTGACGAAGCGGCTGTGCCAGCAGGCCGGACTGCCAACCCCGCCATTTTGTGTGTTGGAAAGCAGCGCCGATTATGAGGTGCCGTTTGACCTGGGATTGGAATTCCCGTTGTTCGTGAAGCCAACCCAGGAAGGCTCCTCGAAAGGGATTCGGTTGGAATCTGTCGCCGAGACCGTGGAACAGCTCAAGGTACAGGTGGAAAGAGTAACCAGGCTTTACCATCAAAGCGCACTGGTGGAAGAGTTCCTGCCGGGCAGGGAATTTACGGCCGCCATTCTCGGTACCGGCAAAGACGCAAATGTTTTGGGCGTGCTGGAAGTGACAAAAGTAGCTGTGGCCAAAGTCAATGGCTTTGCGCAAAAGACGGACTGGAAAACCTACGGCCCGATTGCCTTTCAGCCAATGGGCGAATCCCCTCTGCAGGCGCAGCTGACCGATATCAGCCTGCGCACCTACCAATTACTCGGATGCCGGGATGCGGGCCGGGTGGATTTGCGAATGGATAGGAATGGCTGTCCTCAAATAATGGAAATCAATGCTTTGTCAGGTTTATCCAGTCATTCCGCATTGCCGATTATCGCCGCTCATGCCGGCCTGTCATTTGAGATGCTTGTCGACCGGATTATCTGCGAAGCCTTTGCCAGGAGCCGGTCGGTGCTGATGGATAGAGCAGCATGCTAGATACAAACACAAATCGTCCTGATACACCCCGGTCTGATATTTGTATCCATGACGTGGTTGACGGTCAGGTGGAATTTCTGGATGCATTGCTGGATCTGTATCGTGAACTTTTCCCGCAGTATATCGCCGCCTTGCCGCGCATACGCGCAAGGGCATTTTTGCCTGCAGATGTGGACCCGCGTTTTATTCGTCACCAATGGGTGGTAACTTATCATGACGATCCGGCGGGCCTGGTGTCCTTTAAGCTGGCACTTCGGCAAAACCTGGGTATCTGTTTGAGCATTGGCATACGACCGGCGTATCGTTCCATCGTCTGGCAGGGTTATCGCAGGCTCTCCAATTTTTTGATCCAAAAAATGATCGGGCAACTGGAAATCGATGCCACTTCTCACGGCAACCCTTCTCCATTTGGGCTGGTCGTGGAAGTTGAAACACCCTCCGGGACCACGGACCCGGTCTTGAAAAAATCGCGTCTTCACCTGTCGGAACGCTACCAGGAGTATGGTTTCCTGCCTTTGCCGGTAACCTATCATGAGCCTGCCTGTGTGCGCAATCCTGACAATGGGCAGTTGCTTTCACAGGCTACAGAGGATGCCGAACCCATGCAGCTTTTGATGCTTTTCCTGCAGGGTCAGGGATGCATTTCTCCCGATTTGCTTAATCGGGTGGTTGACGCTCTCCTGGTGGAACATTATGGACTTCCGGAAGATGACTTGCTTGTGCGACAGGCTCGTGAATCGATCAAAAGGATAGGAGATGACAAGAATGACAGCAATAACTGAACGCCCCAAACGGATAGTTTTCATCAGCTCCCGGGTGAGACTCCTCATCGGCTTTACCCTGCTTTTCACGATTGTTTTTGCAGGGGCATTCTATTGGTTTTATGTCTACTCCACCAATGTGGCCATGAACCGTCTCAAGCAGGAAGTTCTCGACATGGTCAAGGGCGCCGCGCAAGGCGTGAATGTAGATGAATTTGTTGGGCTGGCCAACGAAGGAGAAGTGCGGGCAGATGGCTATACCGATGACCCGCGCTATTGGTCCCATGTCGATTGGCTGGTCAGGGTGAGCCGGACGAACCCGAACGCCCAGGTTTATTCTTACATTACCGGCACCGAACTCAAAGAGGTGATCTTTATTGGCAGTGTTGGCGCTGTGAATACTTCGCCGGGTGGTGATCCGCCTCCGTGGGGGGCTAAATTTAAAGAACGTTATACGAGCTCTGGAAAAGGCAGCGCCAATCTGCTGACGGGTCTTGATCACCTGGGCGCGAAAACAACCATTTACGAGGATAAATGGGGCAGCTGGATGTCCGGTTACGGGCCGATCGTCAATGCGCAGGGCGAAAAGGTAGGCGCAATCGGTGTGGACATTTCCGCCGATTACGTCAAGGAAGTCCAGCAGGGTATCGTAAACAGGATGGTGGTTGCCTTTGCAATTACCTACATCATCCTGTTCGCGCTTGTGTATGCCGTTTCGACATTGTTTACGCGGCCGATCGTGGCCCTGGCGCAGATCGCAACAGAAATCGGGGAGGGGAAATACGATCAGGAATGGAGCCGGGTCGACAGGGTCGGGACCATCCGCGACGAGATCAACACCCTGACGAACGTCTTCCACTCGATGGTCGATAAAGTGGCCGAGCGCGAAAAATCCCTGCGTGCCCGCGTGGCCCAGTTGGAGATCATGATCGACCGCTCGAAGCTGGAAACGCAGGTGCAGGAAATTGTGGACAGTGATTTCTTCCAGGATCTGCGCTCGAAAGTCCAGGACATGCGCAGCCGCTTCAAGGATGAGCCGGGCACGAAGAAAACACAGGATAAATAGCCGTTTTCCTTGATAAAATCTTCCGGACGTGCCGTTGGCGATCATGGTGATTTGTCAGCGGCATGTTCGGCTAATGGAATCGATGAGCAGGGAACAGCTTCGGTTAAAGCGCATTGTACAGGCCGTCCAGGCGGTCGAGCAGGGGGAGTATTGCCCCGACTCTTTAGCCGACCTGGCCGCCCGGACGGATGAGATCGGGCAGTTGGCGCGTGTCGTGGATGCGATGGGACGCGGCGTCGCGTTCCGTTACAAGCAATTGCGGCTGCTGGGAAAGGTCATCCCGATCGGCGTGGCGCTCTCCGCCGAGAAGGATTTTAATCGCCTGCTCGAGTCGCTGGTCATCGAGTCCCAGGAAGTGACCGGCGCGGATGCCGGGACGCTCTACCTGCTCAAGGATGACACCCTCGAGTTCGTAATCCTGCGCAACGGAACGTTGAACACCAATATGGGTGGAACGAGCGGGAATAAAATCACGTTCACGCCTTTGCCTCTCTACCGTCCGGATGGTTCGGAGAACCGTTCCAATATCGCCACGTACACGGCGCTGACGCATCAGAAGCTCGCCATAGCCGATGCCTATGCAACGGACGAAGGCTTTGATTTTTCAGGTCCGCGGGCATTTGACCGGAACACAGGCTATCGCTCCAAATCGTTTTTGACGGTTCCGCTGGAAGGGCAGGACAGGCAGGTCATCGGTGTCCTGCAATTGATTAATGCCAAAGATCCGGATAGCGGCGAGATCATCCCCTTTGCTTCGGACAATGTCCTCGACATGCTGGTGCTCCTGGCAGCCGCGGCGCTCGACGGCTATATCCGTGAACAGCATCTGCGGGCCGAGATTGCCAGGCTCCGCATTGAGATCGATGAGAAGCACCGCGCTCTGCAGGTGGCCGAAATCACCGAAACCGAATATTTCAAAGAGCTGCAGAGCAAAGCCCGGCAGATGCGTTCGAACCGACAAAATCGATAACCTGCCAGCGACCCTCTGGCAATCCCTTGCACGACTATTGATGTTGAAAAGCATTACTTCCTTTTTTGCGCTGGCTATCAGGTCTGCAAGGTTTCCGTAACTTTGAAATGCCAGTCTCATCATCGATCACTGGAGAAAAATGAACAACATCAAATTGAAATTCTGGCATCTTCTTCCTGCACTCATAGTCCTCAGCACACTACTCATGTCCTGCGAATTGAATCTCTCCGGCGCAGGAGGCCTGGCGACTTCCGAACCGACGACCGAGGTTGTGGTGACCGACGTGCCCGCGACCGATGTTCCGGAGATCATTCCAACCGACCCGCCGACACCCGAGCCGCCGCCTCCGGCCACGGGTCATATCGTGTATGTTTCGGCCGCGAGCGGACAGAGGAAGCTCTATCTGATGAATGCAGATGGCAGCGGCCTGCAGCAGCTGACGGCCGGCGATTCTGAAGAGGAATCGCCGCACTGGTCGCCGGACGGCACGCGCATTGCGTACGCTTCCACTGTGGATCAAAACACCGACATTTACATGATCGACCTGGTGACAAATGCCCTCTCCCGTCTGACGAGCGACCCGGCGCGCGACGCTGCACCGAGCTGGTCTCCGGACGGCAGCCGCATTGCATTCGAATCGTTCCAGACAGGCGTCCTGCAGATCTACGTTGTGAATGCCGATGGCAGCGGCCTGGCGCGTCTCACCGACAGCTCCGGCGGCGCGACCAATCCGGCCTGGTCGCCGGTGGATAACAATATTGCCTTTATGAGCAGCCAGGATGGCTCCAATGCCGCCGTGTATCTTGTCCTGCTGGATGGCAGCGGGCTCTTTCGTTTGACAAACGAAGCGAATGCCAACTCCGACCCGGTCTGGTCCCCCGACGGAAGCATGATCGCGTTCCGATCGTACAGTTCCTCCGGCGTGGCGAATATCTGTGTCATCAACCGGGATGGCAGTAATTATCGCTGTCTCACGGACAGCCAGTGGATCAACGGCGCGCCGTCCTGGTCGCCGGATGGGATGTTGCTGGCCGTTCGCTCGGAACGCGGCGGAGGATCGGGTATCGATCTGATCAACGTGACCGATGGCGCGCTCGAAAGCCTGTCGGTCAGCGTCCACCTCAAGGGTGATCCGATCTGGTCCTCGGATGGGACGCGGCTTGTCTTCGAGGGCTGCCCGGTGACGGGTGAGAACCTGACCTGCGCCGACAATACTGGCATCGAGCTACATGAGCTGGCGTTGTCCACCGGCGAAGTGCATCCATTGACCAGCAACTCCTCTTACAGCGGCCAGCCGGATTGGACGGCGCGCTGATCTCTGCGTTCAGCGCATAAAACGAAAACGAGCCGCTGAAAAGCGGCTCGTTTCTGGTTTCCGGATCAGGTTGCTAATCGAACGCAATGTTCAGTTGTTTATCCGGGACAGCTGAAGGATCCCAGTACGAGGTGAATGGATCGAGCGTCAGCCCCGAGTCGGTCCACGTGCCGATCTTGTACGGCCCTGTGCCGCCATCCTTACCCTTCATCGTCCCGAAGCCCGCAGCTTTCAGCGCGGCCGGGCTGACGATCACAAAGGCCGGGTCGCTCAATTTGGTCAGCAGGTCAGGATCGGGCCGGTTGAGATGCAGGATGACGGTTGTTTCATTCTGCTTCTCGATCCCATCGAACGTTGACTTGGGCTTTCCATCGGTATTGACCTCGCCCTTAAAGCCACCAAAGTTCGTGACCCAGGCTGTGTAGGCTCCGGAACCGTGCAGGGCATCCTTGAGATCGAACCAGCGGTTGAAGTTTGTGACCACTACGTCTGCGTTGAGGACTGCTCCATCATGGAATGTCACGCCCGGGCGAAGCGTGACCACGTAGTCCAGGTTGTCTGCCGACGGTGTAATGTCAGTGGCAAGCACCGCGACTGGCTGGTCGCCTTCGATGCGGGCCAGGCCCTCGTAAACGTAGCCGAGGGACTTCTGGCTGCCCGCATCGGCTGCCAGAGCCGGATCGAGCATGAGGTTCGCGGGAGCATCTTTGACTGCTGCTTGTGGTTTCGGGGTTGTCGCTGCTGATTTTCCTCCGCAGGCCGCCAGGAAAAGCAGGGCGCCAACCAGTACAGCAATGAGGTATTTGTTTTTCATGTTGTCTCCTGTTGAATAGTGTGAGGCTGTTTTTTTGAAAATGCTTCATCTTCAAGTATAATTTTTTTATGATATCTTCCTCTCCTTTGTCGTCCATCGAAACTCGCCTGCGCCTGCTCCTGCCCGCCGACCTGTACGCGGCGGTCTGGGTGGATCCGTCGCCGACAATGCTCGAGAGGGTCTTCGAGCATTTGCGGACACTGCAGCGCATTCTGCATGACTACTCATCCCGACAGATTGCCGAGAGCCCGCCCCAGCCGGGAGATGTCCGGCAGAAATGGGAGCGTGGGACTCTGATGTTTACAGACCTGGCCGGCTTTACCCGTCTCATGGAAGCCAATGCCTCGCAGGGTCACGCCGGCGCCGTATCACTGCTCAAGGTTCTCAACAAGTATTTCGCCAGGATGATCGAGATCATCAGCAAGTCGGGCGGCGACCTGCTGGAATTCACCGGCGATGCCCTGCTGGTGCTCTTCCCCGCGGACGGCAAGCGCAACGACACCGTGCAAGCCATCCGCGCCGGTCTGCGCATGCAGAGGGCGATGTCGCGCTTCGACTCCATCGACACCCCGCAGG
>JBAVVF010000113.1:0-3196 GCA_049697155.1 Anaerolineales bacterium | reverse complement strand
CGGCGCTGGAAAACCTCGAGAATCGCCGCCGGTCCCGCGAGTACGCGGGATCTTCGAGACGGCGGCGGGAGCAGAGGTGAACAAAGCACAATGGAATTTGCATACAGACCCTAGCAAGCCGGGAAGTCAACTGTTCGCAAATAGAAGATTTGATCAGGTCACCCATGGAAAAAAAGCGCAAGCCAAAAAAAACCGTCATGGTCGATGGCAATGTTGAAAAAAGCACGGTCATTGCCGGGGATCATAATGTTGTAGATAACCGTAAGACCATCATAAACAAGATCGGACCAAGACAATGGATGATATATATCACTGCCACTGTGCTTGTACTTGCCCTGATCCTGGCGGGTGTGTGGAACTATTCTCTGAAATATGACACATCCTACATGGGAGGTCAGCTCAACATCGTCGTAGAGCCTTTCCTGGAAGAAAAGAGTGGCCGTTTATGGCAAAGCAAACAAGGGCTTATCCTTGCCCAATATTTTTACAGTCAATTAAACAATGATGTTGCCAGCGGCCAGTTCGAAAAAGACACAAAGATCAAGGCAGATCTGCGCGGCCCACAGGCTGCCCCGCCATTGCGGGGCGTCTATTGGACAGACCCCGATGTCGCCGCGCAGAGAGTCGCATCTCAGATCAATGCACACGTTGTGATCTACGGTGTCATTACCCGTGACGATTTCGACCGCCCCTCTGTTTCCATCCGCTTCTATGTTTCTCCCGATCAATTCAGCGATGCACAGGAGATCCTGGGTGAGAACGAGCTTGGTAACCCGATCTTATTGACAGGTAGTCTGCAATCCGGGATAGACCTGGAAGGGGAAAATGAAGAACTTCGAAACCGCGTGCAGGTTGTTTCTCTGTTGATGAAGGCAATCGGGGCTTACGTGGGTGAGGATTTTCCAATGTCGCTCCAATATTTGGAGTCCGCCTTATCGGATAATCTCTGGAAACAAACAACTGGAAGAGAAGTTGTTTACCTGCTGGCGGGAAATGTCCTCTCACGTCAGGCGCTGCCGGTGTTATTAGCGGAGGGCGAAACACGCGGAATAGAGACCATCAAGCTTGCAGAGGAATATTACAACCAGGCGCTTATATCCGCCGATCCGAAAGGAGGCTATGCACGGGCCTACATAGGTCTGGCAGGTGTGCAGAATTTCCATGCTATATACAAAGCCAGATTAAGTGCTGACTATGGCGATATTGACGTGGCTGCGCTCGAAAAAGAGGAAGAGTTCTTAGACAAGGCGCTAGCGGCCACATACCAACCCGTCTCCGCGGATATAGAAGAAAAGGTGGCATTCAACCGTGCTCAGGTATTCCTACTCCGCTATCAATTGTCTAATGATCCCAGTTATCTTAAGGATGCCGAGATCAACTATCAGCGGGTCGTCGAGTCTTATGAATCAGGCAATTCAGCTGTGCGAGAATTGTGTGCACACTCACATTCGGGACTGGCATTGATCGCCCGTATCCGAGGCAAAACCGAAAATGCGCTCCGAGAATATAAAGAAGCATTCAAGATCACCCGGATTCCCAGCCTGCAGGGCATGTATCTCTATCACATTGGAAATGTTTATTACGAAAGTGCGGACTATGAAAATGCATTCAAATATTACAGGAGCGCACTGGAAATGAGAGAAGACCTGGAGAAACGAATATCGGACGAGCAACTAAGGATCATCCAGGAAAGAATAAACGAAATTGAGAAAAAACTCGGGAATGGGACAACTTGAAATGAAGACAAGAATCTTTTTGAGCTATGCACATAAAAACACTGCGAAAGTTCTACCAGTGGTCCAAGAGCTTGAGAAGCTTGGTTTTGATGTTTGGATCGACAAATATGATTTGAAAGGAGGCGAATTATGGAGCGGCGAGATAGCCCGGGCAATTAGCCGATGCCACCACTATGTTCTATTTATTTCCAGAGCGTCCATCAGATCAGATTCTATCCGACGCGAAGTTGACCTAGCCTATACAAGTAAACGAAGAATGATCCTTGTTCGGCTGGATGCCGCTGAAATTCCGGCTGAAATTGCATTCCAGACCAGTGGCGTTCAATGGATTGATGCAAGAGATCAAGATTGGATGTCCCGATTGCTGGTCGCGTTAGGAAGCAAAGCACATGCCCCGTCAATGTCTCGTCCCAAAAATACACGGTCCAAACCTCGAGCGAAGAAAGAAGCTCAAAGCGCGGTACAAATCAAAGGAAATGCAGCTGGCAATATCATTATTGTTGGCGATGACAATACTGTAAATCACGACGATGGCAGATAAATCACCATGCAGTCAGTGGTTGCGTTTAATCTTATTTACTAAAGGGAACTGAATCATGTCCGAAATCAAATACGAGATCATCACCCCCTCCGCCCTGCGGGCACCTCCCCCAAATGTGATGAGAAAATTGCTGGATACGCATCAAGTCATTAGATCATCACATTTGGGGGAGGACGGGTGGGGGTAGAATCCGCTTATGCCGCCAAGAAGGACCACGCCGAGAGGTTATGAGCGGGCCAGAAAGTTACGCAAAGAACCCATGCCTGCCGAAAGAAGACTCTGGTCATATTTACGCGGTAATAGATTGAACGGGATCAATTTCAGAAGGCAGCACGCGATTGGAAATTATGTCCCTGACTTTTGCTCGCCCAAAGCAAAATTGATCATAGAATTGGATGGCAGTCAACATCTGGAACAGGAAGAATACGACGAAGAAAGAACAAAGTATTTTGAAGCTCAGGGCTACAGAGTGATCCGCTTTTGGAATAACCAGGTGATGAACGACATCGAAAGCGTGATACGCACAATTATCTTTGCGATAGAGCCGGTATCTCATTCTCAACAGGAGCGCTGAACCATGTCCGAAATCAAATACGAGATAATCAAACAGGTGGGCATCCTTTCCAAATCCGCTTCGGGGTGGTCAAAGGCCCCCTCCGCCCCTCCGGGGCACCTCCCCCAAATCCGACGATGAAACGCCTTATCTCCACCCAGCAGCTAGATCGTCGTATTTGGGGGAGGAAAGGTGGGGGCTGGGCGGACCGGGCGAAGATGGGCAAAGGGGTGACGCTGTCGAAGGAAGAGCTGCTGGCGCTGAAAGAGCTGCTGAACAAAATCGAGCCGTAATTCAGGCACGTCACTGTATATCCAATGAACGGAGAGTTGTGAAAAGTAATAAATCATCCTTTTTGGCGGTGGT
>JBAVVF010000112.1:0-1626 GCA_049697155.1 Anaerolineales bacterium | reverse complement strand
GCCTCACAGTCTTCGGCCGCATCCGGAGAGCGCCGCAGATCTTCACCAGTCAGGGGATTGAAGTGACACAAACCCAACGCGGTTTGCGCCACCTCGGCAAATGCCCGCGGATCATCCAGCAGCCGTCGAAGCACTCCTGCTCCCCCCTCTGCGGACTCGTAAAACAGGATCATTCGTCGTTCATCAGCAGCTGGCAAAGGTTCAGCCGACAATTCATTGTCCTCAAGCTGATAGCTCACCTGGATCGCAGCCTTAAGGGCAGCCTGCAGGGATGCCATTTGGCCGGAGGTCAGCGGAGTTGTCGGTTCAAACAACAGGCTGTTTTTGGTGTCTTCAACATATGGAATCACGCGCATGGCCCGGGCCGACATGGGGTCATTCGGATCATCGTCCTGATCATTTTCTTTTGCCCAATATCCACGTTCGATATCAAGCATAAAGCCCATCTGACTCGGATTGGAGCGCCGTCGCCAGCCAAGGTTGATCCGCCATAAGGTTGCCGCGCCTGCATAAGTCAGGCGTGCAATCTGCGTTCCTTCGTTCATCAGCTTGGCTGACTGGGCTGAGAACTCTCCTGCCTGTGTTTCCTGGAATCGAATGGCCGTCTGCAACTCAAATCCCTGGCGCATACGTTCTTCCTCATCGGAACTAATGCGGTCACGGCGTCTGGTCGAAACGTTTTGCAGACGGAACAATGAAGCCAATGGGATATCGAGCATCGAGTTGCAGCGCTCGCAACGATCAGGTCCATCACCGCTTGAGATTGGATGGAAATAGCCGCATGTTGGGCACTGCTTTGCGCGACTGGTGGATAAGCCTTCGCCGCTTTCGGCCACCGGCAAATTCACCTTATTGATCAGGTAGCGTGAGCCTTCGTGATAGACAATGGAACGCGGCCCAAATTCGGAAATTGCCAGGAAACGAGGGCGGGAAAGGAATTCGTCCCTGTCGCCGCGCATCTTTCGACCGGGAATAAAAGCGGAAAGCGGCAGGCGCGGGAAACTGTACCCAGGCAGGAAGCCTTCACTGGCAAAGTAGCGGTAGGAATAGAAATCAGACTGGATGAGATTTTCGGTATCGGTCAGCAACTCGATCTGACTTTCCGCTTCCGTACGCAAACGTTTAGCCTGATCATGATCGGGTTTGGAGCGCGAATGATCATTGATGATCTTCTGTTGAGCCTTCTGCTGGCCTTTGGCGGCCCGATAAAGCGACCGCCACCGTTTGCATGCCAGGTCGAACGATAAGGGGATGTGATTGAGCACACCTTCGAGCCAGGTGCCACTGTACCAGTCAACTTTTTTCAATTCATCTTCTATTGTGCTTAGGACCGCTTTCGCGCGTTGGAAAGCACGTTTCCGAGTGCCGTCCGAGTCCAATGCATCCTGTACAAAGTCGAGAGCTTTCAGGCCTGGCTCGTCACCTGAGAGATCAAGCAAATCCTTCAAGGAAATTCCAAGACTTAAACCCGACTCTGCCAGCCAGATCGATTGTATGTGGGCGCGAAGGAGATCCTCATTGGTCAGGTCAAGACGCGGTGGCGTCACTGCCCCGGTGACCATCAAATTGGGACGCTTGAAATAAAACTGGTCGTGCGGGCTGCCCATGGTGCAGTAGGTAAAGACC
>JBAVVF010000111.1:0-3526 GCA_049697155.1 Anaerolineales bacterium | reverse complement strand
GCGGTAGACCGACTATCAAATAAACCTTCCGTTGTTGAAATGCCATATAGCAGCCTGCCAGGATCATTATGGAAAGATACAGAAGAATTTCCACGGCCAGGACAACCCCGGCCAGGGGAAAGAAAATCGAAAGAACAGCCAGGCTGAGCAAGCTCAGCACAAATAAGGGCGGCAATGCCTGCCTCCAGCGCAGGGTCGCGGGGTAACGGCGCAGCATGCGCCATTTCCAGAATCCATAACGCCAGTACTGGCGCATCAGTTCCAACAAACCCGGGCGCGCAAAATAGATAGAACGAATCGAGGGATCGAGCCAGATCTTTCCACCCGAGCTTCTGAGGCGGGCGTTGAACTCGTAATCTTCATTTGTCAGCAGGGATTCGTCGAAGGGCCCCACCTTTTCGATCAGCGTACGCCGAAAGGAACCGAAGGGAACGGTATCGACCTCCGCAGCATGTTTGGCGTGGCGGTAAAGTGCGTCACCCACACCCAGCGGATGCGCGGCAGCCGCCGCGATGGATTTCGCGATCCACGTCCCCGCGCCCGGGTGGATTTCCCACACGCCGCCCACATTATCGCCCAGACCAGCTTCATGGGCTTTCACGCTGTTTTCCACATAATCGGGATAGGGTGTCGAGTGGCCGTCGAGGCGAATAATGATCTCGCCGCGGGCCGCCTCGATGGCCCGATTCGCACCCGAGGGGATATAACGTTTGGGGTTCTCCACGATCCGGACGGGCAGATCCGGAAAATCCCGCTGGAACGCGGCAATCACATCCCGCGTGCCATCCGTGGAAAGCCCATCGGCAATGATCACTTCCATTTCGGCGCGCGGATAGGTTTGCTCAAGCAGAGCCTCCAGCAGCAAACGGATGGTGGATTGCTCGTTATAACAGGGAACGATGACGGAAACTCTTGGCGACATAATACAGATTACGAGTACGAAGTACGAGTACGGACTACAATGATAATGCGTTATTCGTAATTCGTGGAATTATTTTCGCTCAGGCGGCATGCGGCAGGTGGATCACAAAGGTTGTCCCACGCCCCACCTCACTGCGGACGCTAATTTTACCACCATGCGCCTGGAGGATTTCCTGCACGATGGCAAGTCCGAGACCGGCGCCATGGCCGTCTCCACCAGCCCGGGCCCTGTCAGCCTGATAGAACCGGTCGAAGAGATGCGGCAGCGCCTCCTTCGACACGCCTTCACCCGTGTCTGCAACGGATATTTCCACCTCCGCCCCAGCCTTCCGCGCGGACAGAGTGACCTGCCCCCCGGGCGGAGTGAATTTCAAGGCATTATCCACCAGGTTCGTAAAGACCTGTGCCAGCCTGTCGCCGTCACCGATCAAAGGCGGCAGAGGCTCAGAGATATCCAATTGCAGGTCCAGCCCTGTCCTTTGGGCCTGAGGCATGAACTTCTCCACGATGCTTCGCAACAGGATACCCATATCTACGGCAGACATTTTCAGGTCGGCTGTGCCCGCTTCCAGGCGGGCCAGATCGAGCAGATCTAGTGCCATGCGATGCATGCGCCCGGCTTCGCTGTAAATGATCTGTGCAGCTTGTGTGCGCGCCTCCGGAGTGTCGGCTGTCTCATCCAGGATGGCCTGCGCAAAACCCTGAATGGACGTCAGAGGGGTCTTGAGCTCATGTGAAACGTCCGCCACAAAATCCCGCTGGGATTTTTGAATGCTTTGGACGCGCCCAACCATCGAATTGAAGGCCCGCGTCAGGGATTGGACCTCGTGCGGGCCGCGCGGCGGGACGGGCTTTATCTCGCCCGAGGGATAGTTCCGCGCCGCCAGGACAATTTCCTGCAGTGGGTCTGCCACCCAGCGGGACAGCGCAAAGGCCAGGAGAAGGGAAAGCAGCAAAGCAATCGAGCCGCCCTCGAGGATTGGCAGCAGAAGCTCATCTGCAAACACATTCAGCGCCGGGACCCGCGGCGGACGCGGTGCGGCCAGGACGAGGAAGCGATCCTGCGACAAACGTTTGATCGTGTAGAGCCAGATTTCCCCATTGTCATCCCGGACGGTTTGTACGCTGCGTCCCAGCCAATTCCGGCGCGGGGAAGGGAGTGGAGGCGTATCGAAATTCGTGTCGAAGATCAGGTCACGATCGGCATTGAATAAAAGTATGCGCACATCCTGCGTCTGGGCAAGTTCCTCAAGCAACTTCGGATTATCAATAAACCTGCGGGGAGTCGCAGTAATCAGGCTTTGCACGGTTCGCAGTCGCTCCTGCACCTGGCGGGAACGAACCGGATTCCGAATGAGGAAGGCCAGCAGTACCATAAGCACAATGCTCAGCGCAATGGCAATGACAAAGGCATAGCTTAACCAGAGACGGAAGCGGAGGGAGATGAACATGTAATAATTAATGGTGGCGCGGGTTGCTAACCCGCCACTATGGCCGGCTACCAGCCGGGCCTACAGGGACTTCCTGTAAGCATTCAGCTCGTGGCGCAACGTCGTCAACAGATTATGGAGCTCATCAAGTTCACTCTGTACCAGCACAGACCAGGGCGCGTAAAAATACTCGTTGGTCAAATGTTCCACCTGTTCGCGGAGTTCCCTGCCCTGCTGCGTCAGGCGGAAGGTATCCGGGCGGTCTGCCTCTTCGGCCCACCCCAGCTCAACGGCGGCCTGGAGCGCAATTTCGTAATCTTCCGCTTCATAGCCGCGGAAGGGCATCTGCTCAGCCATTTGCCCGGCATTGAATGCTGTTCCCCTCCAGAGCGCCCCAAGAACCAGCCAGACAATCCCTGCATCATTGAAATGCGGACGCGCCGCTGAAAGGTGCGCATCGTCCCGATAGGCATACAGGTCCAGCAGATATTCCCGGATCTGCGCGATCAGGGAACTATGCTCATCGGCGACGCGAAACCGCTGGAGGATTGCCCATTTTTCGGCCGCTCCATGGGTGACTTTGCTTTCGGCAATGACCTGCTTGAGCAGGATTCCCAATCGTTCCAGATCACTTTCGGGCATGCCGTGAAAACCTGATAGCTGCTCATTGCCGGCCCGGATGATTTGGCGGGCAGCTTCCCGTGCTTCTTCGGTGACCCGAAAACTGCCATCCGTCAAAGGCTCGATCCAGCCCTTCAGGTTGAGCAGGGCAAAGTTCTTTTCGAACAGCTCGGGGTTCGAGAATGGATCCCTCTTCTGGAAGTCTTCCGTCGAGAGTATGTCCAGGCCCAGCTCGCTGTAAAAGTAAAGTTCGATTGGAAGGTCATTTCGAAACGCAGTCTCTTCGATGTGTTCTTCCGTGATGTTCCAGAATTCCTGAATGATGGAATATATCAGCGGCCAGAATTTGAGTAGAGGTTCGATGTTCATATTCACTAATGCCTGGACAGGGACTTAGGACGGAACATACAGCTTATATCCGACGCCTGTCACAGTTTCGATCCTGACGGCACTTTCTTCGAGTTTTCTGCGCAGATGTGCAATGTGAACGTCCACGGTGCGCGTCTGCCCGTAGAAGTCGAAGCCCCAGGCCTTTTGCAGGATTTGTTCGCGGC
>JBAVVF010000110.1:0-16156 GCA_049697155.1 Anaerolineales bacterium | reverse complement strand
CAGCACGATCCACCGCAGGGAGGTGGCCAGCCAGTCGGCGACATACGGAGTCTCGAATCTACGCATGTGGCAATAATACTCGAAAAAGAAGGCAAAGCCTCCCGCCCAGGCTTACAGAACAATTACGACTCACGCTTCATATCCCATTTGCTGCAGGTACAGGCCAAGTTTTTCCTTCAAAATGGCCTGTTCCCCGGCATTGTAGGCTTCGCGGAAGCGCCCGATCCTGCCCTTGTAGAAATGCAAGCCCTGCTGGCCGTCCGCGGCACCGGGACGATACCCGTCGATCACCTTGCGGACCTCGGGCCGGCCCCCGTCCAGCCTGAGGAATCCCGCCAGCCGGGCGGCCTCGTTGTCGTAATCCATCAGCAGGTCTTCGTAACGGGCAATCAGGACATTCCGCTCCTTCATCCATTTCTCCCAGATGCGCACATACTCCAGGATGAAATCGACGCTCTTCTGGAAGTCGGTCAGATGCGAGAAGGCGTTGGGGCGGCCTTTCTTCAGGGCGCGCTGACCGTAATCGTAGGCCGAGAGCATGGCATCCCGCGGGTCGCGATAAATGTACGTGATCCGCAGCAGGCCCAGGCTTTGCAGGAGGCGGGAGGCCGAGGTCGGTCCGGCGTGGGCTTTAATCACAAACGTGTTCCCCAGCAGGGCCGGCACGGCCACCATCGCCAGTCTGCGAGCCGAAAGAACACCGATGTTACAGTTGACCTCCGTCAGGATACTTTGCAGGCGATAGCGTTCACGGATGTCGCGCGCATCGGCACAGCCGGTTGTCTTCATCAAATCGTGAATGAGGTTGTAATGCCAGCCTGAACCCGCCCGCGGCATCCCAACGGAAAGTACGATCATGATTGCTCCAAAGGTTGCTGCTCAGCCGCCGGGAGCGGATGTGATTCAAGTGTAAAGACGGTCATCCCCACCAGAATGCCGAAATTGATCCAGATATTGGGCGTGGCAAACGAGTCCTGGGTCGTGTTATACAACGCGACCGCAAACCACGAAAAGACGCCCGCAATCCCAAGATAACGTGCGAGGGAGGTCCCGGAACGCAAGGCCTGCAGCGCGTCGCCGAGCACGGAAAACAGGAAGGCGACGAACACGAACAGACCGATCAGGCCGGTCTCCGCCAGCAGACGCACATACATGCTTTTGGGGTTTGGATACAAACGGTTGTCCGGGCTGAGCTGGCGGGCGATTTCGGGGACGGTGGTCAACGCCCAATCGGGCAGATGATCGTAGATGTAAAAACCGCTTGCCCCGAGGCCCACACCCGTCAGCGGACTCTCCTCGTAGGCGCCCAGCGCGCCGAAGGTGTAAGCGGCCCGTGCCCCGGCTGAATTTTCGATGATGAAGTCTGCCAGGTTGTCGGCCCGCGTGGTGAACAAGCGGGTGATATATCCTTTTTGGCCCAGGAACATTACCCCACCAGCCAGCGCAGCTACAAGCAGGACCACTACACCTGCGCGCAATACGGGTGGGATGACCCCGCCCCGACCATCGCGCCGAAACCCTAAGACAAACCAGTCCCAGGCCGCGCGCATTTCCGCGCGGCCGACCAGGAGGAAGGTCAATACCGAGGCGCCGGCCGCGGTCATCAATCCGCCGCGCGAGAAGGTTGCGAGCAGCAGCAGCGCCGCGCAGCCCAGCAGGGCCGGCTCCAGCCATTTGAAACGGGTCACGCGCAGGCGCGTCAGGAGCGAGGCAAAAAGCCACGGCAGATAGACGGTCGCGATCTGTCCCGCCAGCCAGGCAGGCTCGTAAGCCAATCCGGAAACACGGTTGGTCTTGACCAGCTCGCGCATCGAGAAGGCCCGCTGCCAATGTGTCACCGTGACCTTCTTGAGCAGCGGCGTGTAGAACGCCAGGGACTGGACGCCGCTCCACAACACGTCCAGCACAAAGCCGGCCAGCAGCCACCTGATCGAAAACCGCAGATCGTCCTCGCTGCGATTCATCCAGATGGCCGCAATGAAAAAGGACAGCCCGATCACGAGCGTGAACCAGGCCCGGATGACGCGCTCGAAGTACTCCTGCCCGCGCAAAGGGAGCGGGTCGAGCAGGAGGCCGAAGCTGGTCGCGGCCAGCGCGATGAACACAAACGCCAGCAGGGGTGTCAGCGCCCCGGCCCGCGGGAAGGTGCTGCGGTCGCGCCAAAACTGAAGGAACAACAGCGGCAGCAGGAATGCGATCGGATACAACGCCAGCGGGCGGACGTAGGTGGTATCCCCGAGAAATGGGAAATAGCGGAAGCTCGTGACGGGCAGTGTCAATAAGGCCGCGCCCCATAAGAAGCGCGAGACATTCACCACAGAGATCACAGAGAGCACAGAGGTTTTCATTTGTTTTTATTGAAAAACAGGATGAAAAACGAGGCGGTGGTCAGGAACGCGATCGCGCCGACAAAAAGGTACGTGCTCAGGGAGAGACTGCGTCCCCGGGGCAGCTGGGCGATCTGCGTCTGGGTCGCTTCGACGAAGGAGTTCGGGCCCTCCCCCATCCCGGTCTGAAAATGAACCTGTTCCACGAAGACCTGGGCCCAGGTCGAAGCCAGGGAGCGGGCGCGCTCGGGATCCCTGTGGTCCGCGTAGAAGTGCCAGCCGCCATTGGCAGGCTGACTGAGTGACAATATCTCCGCGCGCAATTCCTCGACCGTCGCGTCGCTGTTCATTTCGACAACCGTTTCCAGCACGGCATCCGACCAGGCGATCTCTTTCAGCTTGCGCGTCTCGCGCTCGAGATAGTAAAACTGCTGGCGATCCGTATCCTGCGGCCAGGCCTGTTCGAGATTAAAGTCCACGACGACGGTCGCGCGGGCGCGATAGGGCGGCGGGGCGACGTAATAGACCGCGGCGCCGATCAACGCGCCGATCAGCGCACCGACCGACCAGAAGCGCCATGCCTTAAGCAGGCGGATGAGGTCATCAAGGGAGGGGGGAGAGAATAGCCAGTGCATAGTTCCTTTTCGATGGAGGGGCGGGGTGACCCCGCCCCTACGTATTCAACATTCTGCGTCTGCGCCAGTTCCAGATGGGCGATATTAACTTCCGAATATAGTACTTGGCGACGATCACTGAAAAGAATGAACCACCGTCCCGATAATGGACTTTCAACATTTCCGGCCAGCAGCGATCATCGGCCAGGAGGGTCTTTCCGGAAGTGTGCAGCCTGAAATTTGCCCAGGTTTGGGGGACATACTTGATTTCCGTCCGGGCCGCGAGCCGCGTCCACAGATCATAATCCATCGCAAAGTAAAAGGATGGATCGAGGGGCCCCACCTGCCTCCACAATTCTGTACGGAAGAACATGGTCTGTTGAGGAATGTGAGCATAGCCCTGGCGCAGCAGCCGGTAACTCGTCTGGGCCGCATTGAATTTGCCGATCACCCGCCCGGACTCATTGATGAAATTACAGTCTCCGTACACCATCCCGACCTCGGGATGGGCCCGTAAATATTCCACGGCCGCGCGGACGGCCCCGGGCTCATAGGTATCATCCGAGTTGATCCAGGCCAGCACCTCCCCTTTGGCACGCCCAAATCCCTTGTTGATGGCATCCGTCTGACCTTTATCCTTCTCGCTGACCCACCAGGCAAGCCGATTCTCATACTTTTTTATGATATCCAGGGTTCCGTCGGTCGAACCACCATCCACGATCAAATACTCGATGTCGGGATAGTCCTGCGCAAGCACGGACCGGATGGTCTCTTCGAGGTAGTCAGCCTGGTTATAGGAGGGTGTAACAATCGAGATCAGCATGATCGGGTGGCAAATTGTGGATTTCCGGGCTCTCTGACGCAATACCCGGCATATTGTACAACATCAAACTACCATTCCGCCTCGGAATAATAGAGCGAGGAGACTTCTTCCGTCAGTTTGCGAATCCGGTCGATTTCATCGGCAGTCAGCCGTTTTTTCCAATTCCCGACGCTAGCGCGGCTGTCCAGTTTGACGGCGTGGACTTTTTTCCGGGATAACTCGGCCGGGTTTTCGGAACTGCTCGAGTTGAGGATCACCTTTTCCACGCGCGGAGTAAATTCAAGGTCCAGCGCTGAATACAAAGCCTGGTATCCGGGGATGGGATCGCGGGAAAGGTCCTCGTGGCGAACGATCAGGAAATCGGGGCGTGACTGGCGGGTCATATGATGGACCGAATGATAGATCAGCTTCCAAAGCAGGGCAGCCTGCCCGAGCACGTCATCCGGCTGGATGGATTGCATCTGGTCGCGATAGGGCTCCAGATGATCCCGCATCAGCAGAGGCTGAGCGAGCAAATTTTGAAAATCAAAGGTCCAGTTGAGGCGCTTCAGGCTGCTGGCAAAGGCCGCCGGATGACGCACCGTGATGACCACCCTGCAATTGAGTCTGGCCGCAAACCAGGGCGTGGAAAAGACTGCAAATGGATCCTTGATCAGCACGCGCTGACCGCGCATCAACCCGTTGTAGAAGATCAGGAAGTCACGCCCCATCCGCAGGAAATCCCGGCGCGAACGCAGCGAGCGAATCTCATCCCAGAGATAATAGTCAAATTCGAGCAGATCCTGGAACGCCGGAAGGAATTCCCTTTCGTTGTCTTCACAAATGTACTGGTACCAGTGTTTAACCGGCGTGTGAAAAACGCCGGGACGATGCAGAACGTTCAGCGGCTCGCTGATGTAGGCAGTCATCGCATCGGCAGCCAGCATTTTGCCGACCCAGGTCGTGCCGCTGCGGTGCGTGCCTGTCACAAGGATGGGAGACGGGAAAGATGACACTTTAGATGAAGTCATATGTAGGCCGATCAGTTAGGGCGCACGAAGAGAATGAAGTCCATAGTATCTTGCTGCACAACTGTTAACCCAAAAAGTTTCGTCACCTTTATACTCCTGCACTCCAGCAACCGTATCCAATTGAGTAACCACCAGATCGGTGGCTCCCTCTGTAACTGCCTGCCGGATAAACTTATCGCGAGCGTCCCAGGCAGTTGCCTCGGCACGGTATCTGGGCGCTCGATCATAGAGCTTTGTGGCAGCCCACACAGGATAGAGAAACGTCAGAATGAGAACACCCAAAACCAGGCTGCGGAACAGAAGGGAGTCCGGCAGCTTTGCCTGGCTCAATAGATAACCAGCTAAAGCTCCTGCCGCCATGAGCGCAAGGGTCAGAATAACAAAAGAAGGAAAACGCACCCTGGCACTGGGATAGGCCTGGGCATAGGCACTGGGAGCAAAATTAATGGCAGTTACAACCAGCAATCCCAGTGGAATCAGGAATAGCAACCAGCGCAGCTTCTTTGCCAGGTCGGGCGAGGCTTGCAGGAAAGGGTTTTGGAGTCCATAAAAGAGCAGGAACGGCATAAAAAATGCAAGTATTGACGGTAAAGGTGAAACTCTGAAGCTGTCCACAATGGATTGAATCGCATAGGTAAATGTTTCGATCCCAAGGGAAAACCAGTCTGGCATGGGTGGGGTGGAGACGTCCATACGCGCAAAGTTGCCCGGCGAGATCAGCATGAGCAGCATGGAAAGGAGGGCGCTCCCCAGGGCAGTGCCCAGCAGGAGCAATGTCTCTTGGCGAAGATTTGCTCTCCACAGATAAAGTCCAAGCAAAGTGAGCAGTAAGATAATGATCTGCAGGGCCGCGATGGTCTCTGAGGTACCGCCCGCGATAAAGACCCCCATAAAAATGAGCAGGCAGCTCCACAACTTTCGGGAGCGGCTGAGTGGAACCTGTACTTGATGCAGAATGAATGCCGCCACATACGTCAAAAGGGCAAGAGGCGCCAGATAACTCACCATCCCCGAGCGCCAGAAAAGGATCTGATACGGATTGGGTGCCCGATACAGACTTAAGAAAATCGCCAGGGCCGCTAACCCACAGCTCAGGCCAATCTTCCAGCGCAAGCCGCTCACTTTTCCAAGTTCTGCCATCAGCCAGGTAAGGCCGATCAGCCATATCAACAGCACGGCCGCCGCCAGGTAAACCATCCCGAAATCCCCAAACCATTCACTCAATTGAACAAAAAACAAAGTGGAATAGCGACCGCTCCTTTGAAAGTATCTTGTAACCGAGGCCTGCAGAAAATTGCCTGAGGTCATAAGACGAAGGGTCTCACAATAATCATCCCCGCGATAGCGCGAAAATGTACCGAGATAGGCATAGACAATCAGAGGTAAAGCAGCGCTGCTCGCGAGCACCAGGTAAAGCACGGAGGATAGCTTTGAACCCCAGCCCGCATAATCAGCCGGCTTGTCTTTGAAAGTGGTCTCCGACTGCGGGACAAATTTCGCCTTGGGCAGCAAGCTCATGGGATAGTCCCTGCCGGTGTTGGGTTTTTCAGATCAAAGATCAGATATCCATCCCCTTCGAAAAAAACAGGATAGGAATTGAACAGGCGCTCTTTAAGTTCCGGCTGGCGGTCGAGTTCCTCGAAATCGGTCACGAGAAAATAGCTCCTTTTCGAAACATGCTGGTTGAATAAATGATCGAAAGTAAAAACCCCGCGGCGAATATTGACATAGGCCGCGTCTCCGCCATAGGGCCAGGTGGATACAGTCCGCCAGCCCCAATATTGCAGGCGTGAGCCATAATCCTGCGTCAACGCGACCACGCGCGCCTTCTGATCGAACTGCGCGCCAATCTCCGCCCACATGGCAGCTTCAGGACGATAATCCACGGCTTTCATTTGATTGCGGACGGCCCACAAGACGGAAAACAAGCCGTAGATCAGGAGGACGTACACAGCGGTCCTCGTCCAGCGCCGGGTGGTGGCTTCCTTCAGACGAGCAAAGAACCAATCCCCGAGCGGCGCCAGCGACAGTCCCACGATGGGGATCAGCGGCAGGTGGTAATAATCGTGCGTCGCAATGTGATAATTGGATAGCAGGCCGAAGAAAAGATAGGCGCTCCACAGGCCTACAAATAATGTGCGCAGGCGCGCATCCTTCGCCAGAAAGAATCCAAGCAGACCGAACATGATAAAGATCCCGCCCGCGGCCATGTTCGCGTTCGTCTCCCAGGCCAGATAGTTGTGGGGACTGATCAACAGGGCAGGGATGAAGCGTCCCTGGAACTGGCCGGCGAGATCACCCCGGATGAAGATTCCATACAGCATGTATGTCAAAGCCGGGACTGACCCGAGCAGGGCCATCGTCCAGACCTGTGCATTCCGCAGCAGCTCGCGCAGGCTGAAACGGGACAGCGCCAGCCCCAGCGCGCCGCCGATCACAAAAAAGACGGCCAGAAACTTGACGAATATCGCGGACCCACCCACCAGCCCCGCGAGCACCGCGTTCGTCCACGAGGGGAAGCGCTTCCAGCGCGCGAAGGCCCACCAGAAAGCCAGGGTCAGCATCAGCATCAGGGGATCGGGTTGAAAGCTGCGGCTGGCAATGATCGCATAGGGAAAGATCAAATAATAGGTTGTCGTGACCAGTGCACCTTCAAAGGAAACCAGGTCACGCGCCAGCAGGAAAAGAAAAATCCCGCCGACCAGCCAGAACAGGGAACCATAGATGCGCGCGATCCAGATTTGTTCGCCGGTGAAGCCATAGGTAAAGGCAACCAGGCGCTCGAACACGACCGGCTCGATATCCGTTTTCAGCCTGGCCATGCGTCTGCCAGCTTTTAGCTGCCAGGACGGAACCCCGTCTGGTTCAGTCAGGTAATACAGGCCGCGCGCCTTCATCACGGATACCAGCTGGCGCGTAGGATGAAAATCGAGCGGCAGATCGGTCAGATCGTACAGGCGGATTGCCAGGGCGGCACCGAAGATCAAAATCAATGCAATGCACCGCGCGGCGCGGGATGAAAAAAGGGATGTCTGGGACATTAGCCGAAGTATTTTATCAGATTTGGCAGAGGCGAAGCAGCACCTTGCCCCTACTTATCGCCCGAAAACATCCGCTGGCGGCGGCGCAGGATAAAATCGCGTAATTTGCCCAGTCCGGTCAGGTTGAGGATGGCGGAAACGAGGATATTCAGCCGGGCCAGGGCCGTCGGCGGGTGGAGGAACAAGGCCCGGAACCAGGCTCCCAGAGCGGCCAGCGGCTGCCCCCCGTCGAGCAGGTAACGCGCGTCGTAGCGCTGGACGGAGGCCCGGGCGCGTCGTCCCACGCCGGCAACGGCTTCGGCCAAACCGGGCTGGCCCTGCGCCCAATCCAGCACGCGGAATGCTTCGCGCCCGAACTCCGCGGCCCGGGCCCGATTCTTCGCTGCCGGGTGATAGCGCGCCGCCGACCAGACCTGCGGGACGTGCAGGATCCTGCCCTGCTGGGCCATCCGGATCCAAAGCTGATGGTCGAGCATGAAGTGGAACTCGGTCTCGAGCGGTCCCGTCTTTTCGTACGCCGAACGCCGGAAGAAGACGCTGGGCTGGCCGATGATCTGGAAGCACAGGAGATCCTGCAGGGACAATTGCCTGTACTTCAGAAGGTTGAGGGTCTGCCCGTCCGCATCCACGGCCAGCATATCCCCGTAGATCATAACCACGTCGGGGTTTTCCTCGAAGGCTTTCACAACCGCCGCGAGGGTGTTCGGCAGATAATAATCATCCGAATTCAACCAGCCCATGATTTCCCCGGTCGCGCGCGCAAATCCCTTGTTGATGGCCTCCGCCTGGCCGCGATCCTTTTCGGAGACCCAGTAATCTATCGCCCGGTTATGGAGTTCGGAAGCTTGCTTCCGGGTTTTCGCCAGCAAGCTGTCGGACTCCATAGTCTTTGCATACTTCCGGATGATCTCCACGGAGTGATCCGTCGAGCCGCCATCGATCACGATGTATTCGAGGTGCGGATAATCCTGCCCGAGCACGGACAGGATGGTCTGCTCGAGGTACGCGGCCTGATTGTAGGAAGGGGTAACGATGGAAACGAGTGTCATTGAAAAGTAGGGGCGACCCGCCTGAGTCTATCACTTACGGTTGCCAGCAAAGGCGTTCACCCAAAATGTAATGTGCGATGGTCGTGAAGGGTCGCCCTTACGAGAAGAGCGAGTTGTAATCGACCTTGGGGAAGATGGTCAGCTTGCCGCCGATCGTGGCATCGACGATCTCGCGGCCCGCGGCCCGGTAGGCCTGGCGCGCCATGGCATAGCCCACTTCCGAGGTTTCCAGGTCCGGCAGCTGCCAGCGGAAGCCTTTGCCAAAGTAGGCGGACGAGAAGTGGTTGGGGTCATCGCCCTGGGAGGTGACGGTGGTATTCGGCTTGCCGGTCGTAGTGTAGTTGTGGTCCACACCGATCAGGATAACCTTCTGGAATCCCATGTGGAAGGCCAGCTGGAGAATGACGTTGGTCACCGTCGCGCCTTCCCAGACGCGCCCGCGCACATCCGTCGAGAAGCGCGGGCCGGTGTAGGAGGTGTAGAGGAAAGTTGGTAAGTTGGTAGTTGGTAGATTGGTAGTTGGTAGATTGGAGGGAAAGTGACGGCGCGAGCGCCAGGCCAGGAACTTCGGCACCGAAAGGGCAGCCAGGTCGGCCGCAGTCTGCTCGACGACCAGGTCGTTGACCACGGTCAGGTACGTGGTGGAGAAGCCCAGCTCGGGGAACATCAGGTAGATGCGGTTCATGCCAAAGGTGAACTCGTCTTTGAGTTTGGACATGTCCGTTTGCTTGAGGCTGGGACCGTTGGCAATGACGAAGGCCCGTTTGCCCTTGTGAATATCCTTGAGCGCGGCCAGGCGACGAATGCTCTCCCGCCGCCAGGGATGCAGATAGGCGGCCGGCAGTTCCGGGAGGCGCTTGAACGAATCGTAAGAAGTACGAGCGAATTGCCAGAGTGGAGCAGGGATGGTTTTTTTGAGAGTCTTTTTCATGATGTCTTACAAGAAAGAAGAAAGAGGAAAGACGGAACTATTCGGTACTTAATCTCGCCGTCGCGCCGCCGTCGACCACCAGCGCCTGTCCAGTCATGAAGGAGGACTGCTGGCTATCCGCAAGGAAATAGATCGCATGGGCAATCTCTTCCGGTTTGCCGACCTTCCCGCTGACCGTCCGGCGGGCCAGGTTATCCAGGCGCTCCTGCATGTCGCCGTGACCGGCATGTCCGCGCCCCAGGCCGGCCCGCAGCATGGGCGTATCCACCGCGCCGGGCAGGATGGCATTGACCCGGATGTTATCCGGGGCGAACTCGATCGCCATGGCCCGCGTCAGGGCCAGCAGTCCGCCCTTCGAGGCCGCGTAGGCCGCGATGTTGGCCGAGGTCTGGATCGCATGCACCGACGAGACATTGACGATCGCTCCCCCACCCGCGGCTTTCAACAGCGGATGCGCCAGCTTGACGAAGAGGAAAACCGAACGCAGGTTGGAGGCCATGACCGCGTCCCACTCTTCGACGGTGGTTTCCACCAAAGGTTTGGCCACCTGGACCGCCGCGTTGTTGACGAGCGCTTCGAGAGTCGGGTTGAAGTCGCGGGCCTGCTTGAAGATCTGCTCGGTCGAGTCGGGGCGGGAGATGTCGGCCTGGATGAAGCGGCCGTTGGCAGGGAAGTCTTCCCCGAACTCGGCGCGGTCCACTCCGATCACGCGCCAGCCCTTCGAAGCAAAGTGATGGACCGTTGCGCGCCCGATCCCGCCTCCCGCACCGGTGATGAGAACAGTATTTGTCATAGGATCCTTTTCTTTGTACACGAAAAACACGGATTCCACGGAAACGAATTTGACTTTTACGGAATTTTGGCCCAGGAAAGTGAACCTTTGCGTGGGTTATCGTAAATCTTACGATGGAATTCCGCCTGGCGTCCAAAATTCAGCAAAAGGCCAACCTCGATTTCTGTGGCTTTCAAGTAATTGAGCAACTGGGCATCGTGCGCCTCGATCAACTTCTCAACCGATTTTATCTCGAGCAAAACAATACCATTAACGATCATATCTGCTTTGTATACGCCAATCACTTTCCCATGGTAATAGACACAAATCTCCTTTTGTCTTTCAACCATCATTCCAAGTTCGGTCAGCAAAACTTCCAATGCAGATTCATAAACTTTTCAGAAAACCCAAATCCTAGCTCTTTATGAATTTGGAAGAAAGCGCCTAGTATTTTACCCGTCAATTCGGAATGTTTCCCCTCAAATTTCTTATGTGCTTCCATGCAGCAACTCCGTCAGATTGACAATTTTCCGTGTTATCCGCGGAATCCGTGTACAAAAGATCTGGTCATATCTATTTGTTTATCTTACAGGAATTTGGGACGACCCTCCAGTTGAAAGGATCATCGTATTCAGAGTATAAGCTGACATCGTCCAGCAGTTCAAGGTTCTGTCCGAAGTAACTGTTGAAAATAAGCCGGAACGTATTCACCGGCGTGATCGTCGGATAAACCGAAGCACCCGCGCCCGGCAAAAAATAAGCGTTGAGGTTGCTCATCCGGGCCCGCGGGCTGCTGGGAACGGTCGGCCCGTGATCGCCCTGGATCACAATGACCGGTGGGACGCTCGAATTGGCAATAATTCCAGGCAGGACTTCCAGCATGCGGCTGTTCACATAGATCACCTGATCGCGATAATGAGCGGCTCCCTCCTGGGTTTTGGTCGTGCCGACCTCGGCAGGCTCCACCGGCCCGCCCGTCGGGCCGAACACATAGGGCGGATGAGGAACGATCAAATGGACAAAAACAAACTTGGGACCTTTGATGTAGGATAGTTCATCAAGTCTTTCCAGGGTAAAGAGCGTGCGCTCGCGGAATCGTCCGGACCCGGAGGTCTGCATCCCCAACCGGTTCCCATCCTGGATCAGGCGGGCGAAGGTTGTTTCCATCAGAAGCGACTCGAATTCGGTCAGCTCCCCCCAGGAATATCCGGGACCGAGGAAATAATCCGCATCGGTCAATTCGGTGGCCAGGAACCCGGTAGCAAACGCGACCGTTTTGTATCCGGCTTGCTCCAGGCTGGCGCGGGCCGCGCTGTGCCGGATCAAAGCATCCAGCCCGGTCCGATCCTCAGACCCGGCCACGAAACGATCGCTGAGCGCATCGATATAGTCGAAGTTCAAGGAGGAGGCCAGCGACATTTGCGTCTGGGCATAGTTGCTCTGTGAACAGTCGGCAACCACAAATCCAAGGTCTCTCAGCCCGTTCAGAAAATCAGAATTGTCATATCCAAACTCATTCTTCAGGACATCTTCCCGGCCATATCCGTCCAGGATGATGTAATAAATATCCGGGGATTGCCCCCCCGCCTGCAAATCCAGCGCGGACGTGTTCTTTTCCACGTTCGTTTGGGACAGACTGCTTTGTACAGCAAAGGTAATCAACTGGACGAACGGCAGGCTTAACAGGATTAGACCAATTACATTCAGCGTATACGTTGCCGACGTGAGATGTAGTGATTTGCGCGACGCCCACCAGATCATCAAGGCAGCCAGTCCCAGCCAGGCAGGCACGAGAGTACGGTGGCGGAAGAAATAAACCCCATTGAAATTAACGCCCTTCAACAAAAGATAAACATGGCCGTAGGCATAAAACAGGATCAAAAAGATGGTCGCAATCAGGGCAGCCCGCCGCCAGTCGCGCCGGAAGCCGCGGGGAATCAAAACCAGCAGTCCGGCCGCGGCCAGCGACAAAGCCAGCGGCCGCAGCCCGGAGGAAACGTCCACTTCGGTGACATTAGATGCCAGCAGGGCCAGGATTGGATAGACGGCAAACAAAAAGGGGTGCAGCGGAAAGCTCCAGAGCCCGGAGTCTTTCTTAGGTATGCTCGAGCTCATAGTCAAGCCCCAGCCCCTCGACCAGATTTCGGATGGTGTTCCAGTGGACTCGCTCCCAGGCCGCGGGACTGGAATTGGAGTTGTGCGGCGCAAGCATGACGTTGTCCATCTTCATCAGGGGACTGTCCAGGGGAAGCGGTTCATATTCGAAGACGTCCAGTGCGGCGCCTGCCAGACGTCGGGCCTGCAGCGCGGCGATCAGCGCCTGCTCCTCGACGATCGGTCCGCGGGCCGTGTTGATCAGGACGGCATTAGGCTTCACCAAAGCCAGGGTATCGGCATTGATCAGGTGATGGCTGGTGGGATTCAGATCGCAGTTCACCGAAATGAAATCGGCATGCGCGAGCAGAGTCGGGAGATCCGTCATCTGGATGCCGCTTTCGGTGACAAACACGTGGTCGATGTCGATGATATCCGTCCCGTAGACCTGCACGCCGAAGGACCGCGCCCGGCGCGTCACAGCCTTGCCAATGTTGCCGACCCCGATGACACCCAGCGTGCACTCACTGAGGGCCAGCCCGGGGATCTTTTCCCATTTACCCGATTTCATGTCCCTGTCCATCCAGGGCTGGCGGCGGGCAAAGGCCAGCATGTAGCCCAGGACCGTGTCCGCGACGGGGAGAGTGAAGGCGTTGGTCGTCCGGCAAAGCCTGATCGAATGCCGGGAACAAGCTTCGGCGTCGATCGAATCGATCCCCGTCCCCCACTTGGAAATGACTTTGAGACGCGGCCGGCAGGCTTCGATCACGCGGGCAGTGTAACGGTCGTCGCCGCAGATCGCGCCGTCAAACTGGCCGGCATACTTGAGCAGATCCGCCTCCTCCATGCGCTCCCGCACATCGGGCACGATCAGGTCGATACTATATTTATCAAATACAGGCTTAAAGCGATCCACAAAGGGAATCATGTAAGGAGCGGTGAAGAGAACTTTGTATTTCATCTTTGCAAAAGGTTGAGTGGTGATCTGCTCATGAGCAGATCACTTTATCTGGTCTGTAACCGGCATGAAATTGAAAGGAGCTCGAACGTTTGAAAAATAACTTTCATCCTCCAGCAATGGATATTTCATCCCGAGCAACTTATTCAAAAGCACCCGAAACGAATTCACAGGTGAGATCGATGGATAGAGACCCGTGTAATCCTGATCCGGGAAATAGTAGGCGTTGAGAATTGCAAAATTTTCCGTAAAATCACCTGCCTCAAAATCCTCGTGTGAAAAACCCTTGGGACCGTGATCGCCTTGAATGATAATGATGGGTGCAGGATCAGAGCGCTCAAAGAGATCGTCAATGGCGATGGTCAATTGCTTGCTGATAAACTCTGCCTGATCGGCATACTGGCGGATATAATCCTCGCGCGATCCCTGGGAAGAGGGTCCATCTGCGATGGTAAACAGACGATCGTGCTTCACCTGTTCTCCGTTGGGACCAAATACAAAAGGTGGATGGGGGGCCACAATATGAATAAACACAAAATTGTCGCCATCCAGATCGGCAGTCGTGGCAATCGAGTCAATCCCAAAGCGGATAAACATCCGGTGGCGATTATACGGAGCCTCTATCGCCACAACATTCGCCATGTTGGGCTTTCCCTGCCGCACCTGCCAGTCCACCCACAATCTGGCAAGCGACGTCTCTACAAACAGGCCTTCAAAGCTGTTCAGATCGATTGAGTAGCCGGACTCGGCAAGATCGACTCTCTCCGATAAAGCAACTACATCCGGGGTCAACACCATTTCGGCATCTTCGATCGTGGTTTTGATGTTGTTGTCTACAGTTACAAACCTGTATCCATTTTCCGCCAATAACTGTCGAACAGCGCTGTGCCTGAGTTGTTCCATCAACCCTGTATAGTCTCTGGATTTTGCGTCGATGTCCGGGAGCAAATCCTGAACATACGCCATGTTCAGAGAGGCGGTTAAAGACAGGAGGGTTTTCCGATAGTTGCTGGTGCTTTCGCCTGCAACGTAAAACCCCTTCTCTTCCAGATACTTAATGAAAGCCGAATTGTCAAATTGATAATATTCATCCATAACATCGTGACGGGCATATCCATCCAGGATGATGTAATAAATGTCCGGACGACTTTGGCTGGCTGCCTGGGGGATGACAGCCGCGGCCTGTTTTCTGTGACTCTGGTAAGAGCGAACCTCAAAACTGATTATGGTAAACAGAGGTATCAGAAGCAGAACCAGACTGAACAGGTTGAAGAACTCGGTGAATCGATTCAGCTGCTTCATTCCGGATACATAAAATAACCAGGCGAAAAATAAAACGATCAGCACAGGCAAAAGGTAGCGGTGCCGGGCGAATTCAAATGACCAGCTGCGGGCGCTTTCATAAAGATGGCCATAGGAGAAAAAAATGATCAACGCCACGACCGCGATCAGGCTGGCTCTCTCCACATTCCTAAAAATCAACCATATTGCCATCCAGACGAAGAAACATACCAGGAACGATGCTAGGATTACGCGCACAATCTGGTCAAAACCGACCTCCTGGATATTTTGGGCCCAGAGAGCCAGTACAGGATATAACCCGAATAACAACAGATAAACAGGAAATTTTCTCATCATTTGGCGCTTCTCATGAAAAGTGGACGTAGACGGCCTGCCTGTATGGTTCTGAATGATAAAACCTGATCCAACGCCAGCAGAATCAGAAGCCACATGCCCAGGTAAAACTGAACACTTGCCGAGACAACATGGCGATAGATTCCCATCACGTCCCCGTGCCAGGTGATAAAGTAATGCGGAAAAATCAGGACGCTGAGCCCAATGGCCACCCACCAGGCCTTGTTTTGCCTCCAGACCCGGGTCAGAATTGCGATCAACGCGGCTGCCCATAACACGACAAGCACAAGGACGAGTTGGTGGCGCGGAAAAAGCATGGCTTCCAGTCGGGCGGGGAGGATCGGCGAAAACCTTTTGGAAAATAAAAAGGGCTGGATATTCTGCATGCCGATCAAAGCGTCAAACTCGGTCAGGGGCGCTTGCATACTTTCCAGGGGATCGGATAGCAACCATTTCATATAGCAGGCTTTTCCAGCCTGATGTAACCACAGACGGTAGGCCTGCAGGGCAGGATCTTCATAGAAAGCACGATCCGAGTTGTTTGCATATCCTCCGGAAAGCTGCATGAGTTCGGGCGACATGGGCATGCCGCAACCGGTAAAAAAGTTAACTGCCCGCGCATCGGGAAGTATTCTGCGACCCAGCACATTCTGGAAGGGGAAAACCCAGCGGTCACCCAGGTCCGCGGATAGATTGCTCAACAAAAACAGGATCAGGAACGCGCTGCCCAGGAGCAGATATTCTCGATCTATGACCCGCAGCCCCAGGAGCACCAGGAGAAAAAGGGCAATCATCAACACAACCCATGCATTCGTATCGCGGGCAAAGGTCCATAAGAGCGCCACGACCAGGATCGATATGACTTTGGACCAATGCCACTCCCTGATCAGCCACAACCAGGC
>JBAVVF010000109.1:0-7490 GCA_049697155.1 Anaerolineales bacterium | reverse complement strand
GTACTGTAATCTGCCTGAAGCTCACGTGCGGCCAGCATCATTTGGCGGCGTTGGCGGTATCGAAGTTCGCGGTCGATCATTTCCCGCACAATTTCAGACAGACTCCGGCTTTCTTCCTGAGCAATCTGAGTCAGTGTCTCATGCTGAGACTTTTCGAGAAGAATTTGCGCCCTAAAAAGCTCCATAGCAACCTCGGGTGTGTAATATTAATACACACCCATAATACACCCCGAATGAGAGTATGTCAACAAAGAAAATCTATTGGCAGATTGAAGTTAGTTCCGCCGGTAAAGTTCCCACAGTTTGCCCAGTACAGACTCCAGACGCGCCGCGAGCTGGTCGGCCTTGCCGGTCGTGACGTCGTCCTCGTTGGGAAATACAACGAAGGGAACGCTTTGCCCGCGCACGCTCAGGCGGCCGCTCTCGCCGGGGGCCAGCGCGGACCAATCGTCGGCCCGGTAGAGGCGTTCCAGCTTCTCATCCGTCAGACCGTGCTCGAGGATGCTGTCCGGGCGATCGGGGTTGAAACGCCGCCGGTTCTTACGCAGGGATTCCTCGAACGGCACGCGTACGTAAATGATCCCGGCCCGCTGGAGGATCTCATCCGAAACATGCTCGAAGGCTCCGGCATAGCCGCCATGCTCGCTGCCGCGTGAAAACTCGATCAGGGCAGTGGCATGCTTATGATAGGAAGCTTCATCGCGGATTTTCTTGGCATAGTCCATGTTCAGCCGCTCGATGAGCACATGCCAGAGTTCCCGGTATTTGAAATACCCTTCTTCATCGCTGTGCAGACGCGGCAAGCCAAACCCCTTGCTCAGGATGTCATCTTCCTCGAACCAGACCCACAGCATGGGGAAATCATCCAGGACTTCCAGCCGGGCAATGTGAAAGCGGGCGCGGCGGACATCGGCGGGAAGATGGGAGAGGAAATCGATGATCTCGCTCTTGCCCGAGGCCGGACGGCCGATCAGGATCAATACGTCAAAGGTGTCGTCAGACATAAATTAACGTCGGGGCGACGTACCGCCGCCCCGACACATTACCGCAGGAAGAAGGAAAGAGCTACCAGCACAACAATGAAGAAACCCGCCAGGGTGCCGATGCGGGCCAGGTCCTTTTTGACATAGGTGTAATCAGGGTTGAACTCAGTGCGTGAGGTTGCCGGGGTCATGCTGACCGAGGTCGTTTTTCTATTTTTAGAAGCCATTTACTTTGTTCCTTTTCTTTCGTCAATTTTGTAACCGCGCAAAAACAACAATGCGCTGTTTATTCACAAGGTACGGATAGCAGGAGATCAATGTTACCGTTGGGCTGCCGGTGGAAGCCATCACCTCCACTGCGGTCGGTTCAACGATCGCCGTGCGATCCACAACATAGACATATTGTCTTTGTTGTGTGTATAAGACCACCTGGTCGCCGGGTGCGAGCTTGTCCAGATAACGGAACAACTCGCCGTAGACGTCGTTATGAGCCGACAGGACCACATTCCCGGTCTGCCCGGGGTTGGCGGAGCCGACGTTCTGTCCCACGCCCTTCTTGAGCTGCTCCCAGCCGTCGCCCTGGACGACCGGCGCATCGATGTTGAGGGCCGGGATTTGAATGCGGATCGCCTGGTCTGGCGCTGCGGTTGGGACCGGAAGGTTTGCCAGCGACTGTACCATGGGCTGCAAATGTGCCGGAATCTCGTCGGTGTTGGGTCGCGTGTTTCCCTGGGCGTCGGGCGGTGTATGTCCGGAGGGCAGAACCACAGCCATTACCAGCGGGGTCGGCGTGAAGGTTTCCTGGATCAGGGCCGAGGCCACCTCTTCATTGAGCTCGCGCAGGATCCCGAATCCGCTGATGAGGACCCCGACCAATCCCACCACGGCCAGGACCTCGACGGCCAAAAGGAGGCGGTCCACGGCACGTCTGCGCTTCGATCCCGCGGCCGGAGGCTGGTCCAGCGTTCCTTCGACCGTGTCCACGACCGGCGCCGATTCCGCCAGGACGTCAGGCGCAACGTCCACAACCCGCCCGGTCCTTTTGAAGTGCTCCAGCCGCTCCCGACGCGCGCCGCGCCGTTTTTCGATGAGCAAACGGCGTAATTCTTCCACAGACATATCTTCGGGTGCTTTGCGTCTTGACATGGCGATGGGATTATACCGCAGCATTGGGATTGTCAATTTTAACCACCCTCGTTATAATGTTAGTCCCTCGGGCGGGTAGCTCAGTTGGTTAGAGCACTGCTTTGACATAGCAGAGGTCGCAGGTTCGAGCCCTGTCTCGCCCACAAATTAGCTAATAGCTTTCAGCAGCCAGCTATTAGCGCAAAACGCAGTGACCGGAACGAGTACGTGGTCAGCTTCCTGACAGGGAGAAAAGGTCTACGATTGAGAGCCTTTTCCAGGAAAGTCCACCGAAAACCACCCGCGAGCGTGAGGCAGAAAGCTTTCAGCAATCAGCTGTCAGCTAGTAAGTTGAACGGATGGCTCCGTTAGAGGCCTAAGAGATATGTCGTAAGGCATAAATCGGGTGGAACCGCGTGAATCAAATTCTCGCCCCGTGTTCGGGCGAGAATTTTTGTTTACACTACGGACACGGGAAAAGCTTTGTGCTGCTTTGTGTCCTTTGTGGTGAAAAAGGAGGTCGCGATGACTGCAGATGCCACTACCATCACTCGTCGGCGACCCGGAGGTCGGTAGCTGCTTCTCCGGGTTCGCGCAGGTAATTCGAAGCGGCAACCAACCAAAGATTAGAAAGGAAGCGAGAATGTCGCAACAAGCTCAGGAAAAATACGAAGATTCACAACTCTATAGAATCCGTCACTCCGCTGCGCACATCATGGCGCAGGCTGTCGTGGAGATGTTCCCGGAAGCAAAGTACACGATCGGTCCGCCCGTCGAACACGGTTTTTATTACGATTTCGATCTGCCGCGCAATCTGACGCCCGAAGATCTGGAGAAAATCGAAAAACGCATGAGGCAGATCGTTCAGGGCAAGCACGAGTTCAAAAAGAAGGTTGTTTCTGCCGAGGAAGCGCGTGAGGTATTCAAAGACCAGCCCTATAAGATCGAGTTGATCGAAGGACTCGAAAAAGGCGGGCTCGACGAATACGGCAACCCGCTTCAGGAGAAGCCGGAGATCTCCCTGTACCAGCACGATACATTTGTGGACCTTTGCCGCGGCCCGCATGTGCAGAACACGAAGGAAGTCAAACAGGATGCGTTCAAGCTGATGTCCATCGCGGGCGCGTACTGGCGCGGCGACGAGAACAACAAGATGCTCCAGCGCATCTACGGCACGGCCTGGGAAACTGCCCAGCAGCTCAAGGATTATCTCTGGCCGCTGGAAGAGGCCAAGAAGCGCGATCACCGCAAGCTGGGCAAGGAACTGGAGATCTTCATCTTCGACGATGAGGTCGGGCCCGGACTGCCGCTGTGGCTGCCAAACGGCGGCGTGATGATCGAGGAACTGGAAAAGCTTGCCAAAGAGATGGAAGATCAAGCCGGTTATCTGCGCGTCAAGACGCCGCATCTCACGAAGGAAGACCTGTTCCTGCGCTCCAGGCATCTACCGTATTATGCGGAAAGCATGTATCCGCCGATGGAAATCGAGGGCGTGAAGTATTACGTCAAGCCGATGAACTGCCCGATGCATCACAAGATCTTCGGTTCGAAGGGCCGTTCCTACCGCGACCTGCCCATCCGCCTGGCCGAGTATGGCACGTGCTACCGCTACGAAAAATCAGGCGAGCTGTTCGGCCTGATGCGCGTCCGCTCGATGCAGATGAATGACGCCCATATCTACGTCTAGGAAGACCAGTTCGAGCAGGAATTCCTGGCTGTGGTGGATATGTACCGCAGGTATTTCGAGCTGTTCGGCATCGAGAAGTATGTGATGCGTTTGTCCCTGCACAGCAAGGCCGGGCTGGGCAAGAAGTATGTGGACAATGAACGCCTGTGGCTCAAGACGGAAGAGATGGTCCGCCGGGCGATGATCGCAGGCAATGTGCCCTACGTAGAAGCCGAAGACGAGGCCGCATTCTACGGACCGAAAATCGACGTGCAGGTCTGGAGCGCCATCGGAAGGGAATTCTCGCTCATGACGAACCAGGTGGATTTTGCCGTGCCCGAACGCTTCGATCTGAAGTTCACGAACAGGGAAGGCAATGAGGAAATCCCGCTCTGCATTCACCGGGCGCCCTTGTCCACGCACGAGCGCATGATCGGCTTCCTGATCGAACATTACGCCGGCAGCTTCCCGGTCTGGCTTTCGCCGGAGCAGGTGCGCGTCATCCCGATCACGGATGGCCAGAACGAGTATGCCAATGGCATCGTCAAGCAATTGCGGGAGAACGGCATCCGGGCCCATGCCGATATCAGCGCCCAGCGCATGAATGCCAAGATCCGGCAGGCGCAATTGATGAAGGTCCCGTACATGCTCGTGGTCGGCGAAAACGAAATGAACGCCGGGCAGGTATCTTTGCGTGCGCGCGACGGCAGCCAGCAGAATAACATTCTGTTGGATGAGTTCATGGCGCGCGCAAAGGATAAGATTGCCAGAAGAGCACCAGAGTTGTAAAAGCAAACCGAATGAACAGGCGGAGGAAATCTCCGCCTGTTTTCCGCCTTTTTCGGATAATGATCATATAAAGTAATTGACGGAAAACCTGCATTTTATTGACGATTCCCTGCTATACATGGTATTATTCGTCCGCTAAAAACCAGCCATGGGCTGGTCAACTGTTTTGAAATAGGAGAAACTTATCAGCGCTTCAGAATTTCGAGTAAATGAGGGCATCCGCGTCGCGGAAGTCCGGCTGATCGGGCCAGATGGCGGCAACGTCGGCGTGGTGCCGATTCGCCAGGCCCTGCAGATTGCACGCGACGCCGAGCTGGATCTTGTGGAGGTTTCGCCCAACGCCAGCCCCCCCGTCTGTCGTGTCATGGACTTTGGAAAGTTCATCTACGAACGAGCGAAGAAGGATCGGGAGGCCAAGAGGGCCCAGACCAAGATCGAAGTCAAGGAAATCCGTCTGCGTCCCAAGACCAACGAGGCGCACCGCGGTTTCAAGGTGGATGATGCCCGCCGCTGGCTGCTGCAAGGCCACAAAGTCCGCGTCACCATCCGGTTCCGCGGCCGCGAGATGGATTACCCCGAAATCGCGCTCGAAGATCTGAGAGAAATCGCTGAATCGCTCGCCGAGGTCAGCATCGTCGAGCAGTCTCCTCAAATGGAAGGCCGCACGATGCTGGTGGTGCTGGCGCCCGCTGTGAAAGGCGGAGGCAAAAAGAAGGAGAAGGCCGACCAGCCGTCGGTTGAGAAAGCCAGCGCTGAACAAGCCTGATCCTGGAGCAAGTCCCAACGATGTTGAACGTCCGCGGGCCGCAAGTCCCGCGGTTCGCTGCTTATTTACCGAGTTACTAACTCCCATGATAAAAAACATAAGATCATGGTTTAGAACAAACGCAGCACTGCGTACTTTGTCTGAAAGGAGCAAGTCAGAATGCCTCGCAAAGCCAAAGCTGGCAAGACCAAGCTGAAGACCCATAAGGCGACCTCCAAACGGTTTCGCCTAACCGGTTCCGGCAAAGTGGTCCGCACCAAAGGCGGCAAAAGCCATTTGCGCCGAAACACGTCGAAGCGCGCAAAATCACAGCTGTCTGTAATGCAGACTGTGAAGGGCCGCAAGATCATCAAGCGCGTCAAGCGCCTTGCACCCAATATGGAATAGAGGCAGGCTTCAGCCTGCCGCAAATATCGTAATCATTTTTTAGTTGCGGCTTACGGGTGTTCGCAACTGGCGTAACCTGAGGAAGGACGCCGACGCCCGCGGGACCGCAGGAGGTCAGGAATGACACGTGTAAAGGGAGGCCCGCAAGGGCATCTGCGTCACAAGAAAATTTTGAAGATCACAAAAGGACAGCGCGGCGCAAAGCATCGCCTGTTCAAGCGTGCGAATGAGGCCATGCTCAAGAGCCTCTGGTACGCGACCCGTGATCGCCGCGTCCGCAAGCGCGACATGCGCAAATTGTGGATCGCCCGCATCAATGCCGCGGCCCGTTTGAACGGGACCACCTACAGCAAGCTGGTGGCCGCGTTGAAGAAAGCCAATATCGTGCTCAATCGCAAGATGTTATCCGATATGGCAATCCGCGAACCAGCGACATTCGCGGCCGTGATTGCGAAGACGAAATAACCCGTAGGGGCGGCCAGCCGGTCGCCCCTACAATATTTAACGGGGGTAAAATATTTCCATGAATACCGTCCTGGTTGAACGCAATCTCCCGACCGGTCAAATCCTGCAAATCGTACAAGGCGATATCACCACGGAAGAAGTGGATGCCGTCGTCAATGCGGCGAACGAACATCTCCAGCATGGAGGCGGCGTTGCCTGGGCCATCTCGAAGAAAGGCGGCCCAGCCATTCAAAAGGAATCAGATGTCTGGGTCCGCAAGCACGGGCGCGTCCCGCATGCGCGTCCAGCCTGGACCTCGGGCGGGCTCCTGCCTGCGAAGTACGTGATCCACGCTGTGGGGCCGGTCTGGGGTGACGGCGACGAGGACAGCAAACTCGAATCGGCTGTGACGGGTTCCCTGCGCGCCGCCGAGGAGTTAAAGTGTTCCTCGATTGCCCTGCCCGCCATCTCGACCGGCATCTTCGGCTTCCCGAAAGACCGGGCCGCGGGCATCATCTTTTCAGCCATCGAAAAATATTTCGTGGAGAATCCATCCTCCGGGCTGAGACAGATCCGGATTGTCTTGTTCGATCAAGCGACCATTGAAGTATTCGTCAATCAATGGAAAGCCGGTCATCCATGATCACATCCAGCCAAAACTCAAAGATCAAACTGGTCCGGGCCCTGCTGGGCCGCGCCAGGGAGCGCCGCGAATTGAGCGCGTTCGTGGCGGAAGGCGTGAGACTGGTGGAGGAAGCGGCAAACAGCAACTGGCAGTTCCAGTTTGCCTTATACAGTGACGATCTGAGCGAACGCGGAATCAAGCTGATAAAAAGGCTGCAAAGGAGAAAGATCGATGTGGAGCAGGTGGATAGCAGGCTGCTGCAATCCCTGAGCGAAACGGAAACCCCGCAGGGAGTTTTAGCGGTCCTGCAACTTACCCAATTACCAATTCCCAATTCCATCGACTTCCTCCTCATCCCCGACCAGATCCGCGACCCGGGCAACCTCGGCACGCTGCTTCGCACCGCTGCCGCGACCGGAGTCCAGGCCGTCCTGCTGCCGCCCGAAACGACAGATGCCTTCGCGCCGAAAGTCGTCCGCGCAGCAATGGGAGCACACTTTCGATTACCGATCCATACGGTGACCTGGGTGTAGATCGAGCAAATCAGCAAATCAGCAAATGTGCAAGTCTTTCTGGCCGACATGGATGGAACCTCTTGCTGGGAGGCCAATTTGCGTCAGCCGCTGGCGTTGATCATTGGCGGGGAGGCGGAGGGGGCGAGTGAGCAGGCACGCAAATTAGCAAGTCAGCAAGTCAGCATTCCGA
>JBAVVF010000108.1:0-5284 GCA_049697155.1 Anaerolineales bacterium | reverse complement strand
GTGACAGTCCGACCGTCGGAGGTGGAGTAAAACTTCCAGGTCAGCGATGCGCTGCCCATGTATGTTTCCATCAAAATCCAGTAGGGTGTATCGTTTGTAAACTTGAAGTCAACCAGCGGGAAGTAGACGGTCGCGTCCAGTCCAGCCAACCTGGGGTCCGCTGCCCCGCTGGCAGTCTGTTCGTAATAGCCCACGCGATAGGCATGCGGCGTTCTTTCGACGATGGGAAAGCCGGCGTTGAACACCGCCCGGAACAGCGTGGTGCTTACCTGGCAGACTCCCCCTCCGACGCCCTTGATGGTCTTGCCGCCGTAAATGATGAGCGCTTCTGCGAACCCGTTGTCCAGGCTGATATCGCCCAGGTGGGCTCCCATCGAGAAGGTCTCACCCGGCGCAACCAGAACACCATGAAACTGCCTGGCGGCAGCTTCGATGTTTTGAATTCTCTCCGGACTCGAACCATAAAAGTAGGAGGTTTCGGCGTGGACCAGCTGGGTAATCCCCAGTTCCTGGCCGGTGGCCGTCCCGGAGACTTTGGGCTGGGCCTCGTTGACGACAAGTGAAACGGTATGTTCCCCGCGCAGCACCGCATCATTGATCGCCAGGGTGCTGGCATCCACATCCAGGGCACGTCCCACTTTCGAGTCTTCCATCAGGTCCAGTTGACCTGTCTCATCGTTGAAAATGAACCTGGCATCCGAAGGCAGGCGATCCACCTGGGTCTTGATCGGAACGAGCAAATCGCGCAAGGCCCGCGGATTCAGAGCCACCTGAATGCCCTGTTCCTCACCGTCCTGCGCCCGCTGGACGGCAAGCATGTTCGCGACGACCTCCGGGTTATAAATGTAAGGTCCCGGGTCGGACGCGCCTGCATTGGGGACGGCCAGGGTCAGCGGCTGGCTGAGGATCTGGCGCGCCGCCTCGGCCTGTGCGCTCACATCCAGGATCTGCGGCTGGATCTCCTGTACCACCAGCTTGACCTCACCGTCGCTGAAGGTCTGCAATTGCGCGGCAAGATAAATCAGTGTGGCTTCCATCTTCAGCTCACGCCCAACCTGTCCGGGTTGGGCAACCACGTTCGTCCCCTCCAAATTCAGGCTGGCTTCGACCACTTGCTGATTGATCTGCGATGAAATCTGGCTGAGATACTGGAACGCGACCCGCTGGTCGAACACGATCACAGGCGGGACACTGACCCCGTTGCCGCGTGCCTGTATCTGACCGGACAGGGCGCCGAACAGCCCGCCACTTCTTCCCAGGCGGTAGGCGGTCACGGCACTGGCCGAGGGATCAAAGACCATCCCCAGTTGGGCCGGGCTGGCAACCCAGGCTTTTTCGCCGTCCCGAAAAAGGATTTTTCCGGTAATGGGATAGGACAGTGTCTCGTTCAACTTCATCGCCGCCTGATCTCTGGAGAGTCCCGAGAGGTCCACACCTGCGACGGAAACGCCGGGGAAAATCCGGCCCGCGTATAACAGTTGATAGCCCAGGGTCCAGGTGATGATTACCGCCAGGAACAGCGCAAATCCGCTAATCAACGCACTGGCAATTTGTGGCAGGACTGGAATTCGTTTGTAGGGATAAGAAATGGTGGCCATAATCGAAAATTATACCTTGTAAGAAATGGTGAAAGTTAATGCAAATGAGCGCGGGCTTAAGACGGGTCGCAAAAATTATTTGTTCCCGCCAAATCTCAGGCCGGGAATGAGCATGGGGGTCGCAGATCTATATTCCTGGTATTCCTGCCCAAACTCACGCAAAAGCTTGCGTTCTTCGAAGACAGCCCCGATCACGATATAGATCGTCAAAGCCGTGTAGACGATAAATGAATTGACCGTCATCGCTGGGGAAAGCCACAGGATCAGCAGGCTGAATGTATAGAGAGGATGGCGAACGATTCGGTACAAGCCGTTTTTCACCAGAGCGCTTTTTTCCTCCTTTTCAACCAGCTGGCGGAGACCCACAAAGGAAAGCACATCGGTCTGCAGGACTGCGACGAGCAGGAGCAGCGCCGAAACGGCCTGTCCCGCCCGCAGGAGGTAACTCCACGGAGCCGGGACCGCATACAGGGGTCGATCGGGTAAGGAAACCATAAGATAAAGTGCCGGCAGGACGCTAAGCACCGCAAAGAGGTTGTAAAGCAAACGATAGAATTTCATGAAGCCATTCCCCAGTGTGCGGCGGAGGAAGTCTTTGAAACCTAGAGAAGCCAGCATGGAGTGTACGATTCCCCACAGCACAATAAAGAAGATCAGCCAGAACATTTTTCTCCCGTTATAAATCTGTCATTGCGAGGAGTGGCACCTTTGGCGCCGCTCCTCGCAATGACAGATTAGTCTATTCCGCCCCAAAGGCGGGCAGTTCGAACGTATCCGCATCCGACTTGATGATGTAATGCGGCATCCAGGCCACGCCAAACAATTTCACGAAGACATCCGTCTTCTTTGGCGCGATGGTCACCTCGGTGATCTCATTCACCATGCTGCCCCATCTGTCATTGATCTCGGCCACGACCTCCTCGCGGCGCCTCTCAAGCTCCTTGATCTGGGACTTGAACTGGTCGATCGCGTCGAGCGACTCCTCCACCTCCGATTTGGCCTGTTCGGTCATGCGGCGTTTGGTCAGCGAGGAGGACAAACGCGAGGCTTTGCGCCTTCCGCCAAAGAGACCGGTCAGGTTTTCGAGATGGGTACCGGCTTCCTCCACCTTGCGGTTCGAAAGCTCGGCTTCATCCTCACGCAGTTCGCGTTCCTCGCGGGCAAGTTTATCTTCAAGTGTCTTTAGCTGGCGATCAAGTGTCGCGGCCTTTTTGGCGGTCTCGGCATCGCGCGCCTCGCGGGCGGCCTCGGCGCAGGCCTTCATGAATTCGGCCTGGCTGACATCGGGGCCGGCAAAGACTTTCAATGCCTGATTGGTGCGAGCCTTGACCGACGAATTGCGAAAAACCCAGTCGGTAAAATCCTTTTGTAAAGCGGTCATCAGCTTGACATCGTTCAGCGGTGCGTCGATCGAGCTGAAGCGCGTGGAAGGCGCCGGATTGGTATCGATGCTGTCCAGCACATTGGCATTGAGCGGGTACTCCTCCCAGCGGATGGAGCCGCGCTTCTCAGGCGATTTCACCAGCACCGTGCGCGTGATCTCGCTATCCACGCCATGCTTGCGGTCGAGGATGTGCACCTCAGCAGAGGCCAGCAGTGTGGGGCGATAGACCACGCCATCGATCATCACTTCGGCAGGCATGGAGCGCTGGGCGGCCGAGAATGCTTCGGGCAGGCTGTAATTCTGCGGCAGGAAGTATTCGCGGATCCAGGCCGGGATGGGAGGCTTGGTGATCGAAGATTGAATGTGGGCCGTGGGCGGCTGGGATTGCGAGGCGGCCGGCCGCAGGGCCGGAGTCGCTGCCATAAGGGGAGCAACTGCCGGCTGAGTCTGACGCGCGGGCTCTGCATCGGCAAGTTTGTTCAGCGCAGGAATCTGATTGCGAGTCAAAGGCCCGGCCAGGAAGTTCATCGTCGAGCGGGTTTGCAGCAATTCGGGCTGCCTGGCATGGATGTTATGCAGGACAAAGACACGCTTGCCGATCGATGAGATCAGCTTATCGAAGACCATGCGTGAGATGCCGCCTGCCGCGCTTTCGAGTCCGTCGAGCAGACGGTTCTTATCCTGCTCGGTCTGCAGCTTCCCAATGAACCAGGTACCCGCATTGGAGAGGGCCTTGTAATCCACGTCGACCGGATTCTGTGTGGCCAGCAGCAGCCCCAGGCCAAAGGCGCGCGCCTGTTTCAGCATCCGCAGAAGCGGCTGCTTGGACGGTGGGTTGCGCTGCGGAGGCAGGTATCCGAAGATTTCATCCATGTAGAGGAGCGCCCGCAGCGAAGTCGCTCCGCTCTGTGTGCGCATCCAGGTCTCGACCGCCGAAAGCAGGAGCGTGACGAAGAACATGCGCTCGGCATCCGATAAGTGTGCCAGATAAAAAATGTTGTGGCGCGGACGCCCGTCCTGCGTGTAAAGCAGGGAACCGATATTGAGGGATTGACCCTCCCGCCAGGTTTCGAAGGCCGGCGCCGCAAGAATGTTATTCAGAACCATGGCCAGTTCCATACGGTCCTTGGCCGGGAAGAAGGTCTCGACCGGGAACGCGCCAAGCTTCTCGAAGGGCGGCGTCTGTGTTTGCAGGATCAGCTCCGTCAGCTCCACATCCCTGCCCTGACTCCAGGCGGCTTCGAAAATGTTGGCCAGCAGGATGTGTTCACGCGAGCGCAGCGGATCGATGTCATCGTAGCCCACCAGCCCAAGCAAGGCTGTAACCGTGCTTGTAATTTTTTCGCGCAGGACTTCGCGGTTATCCTTCCAGGAAATTTCCGGCACGGCCAGTGAAGACAATACACTCACGGGAATCCCGGCATCCGAACCCGGTGTAAATATGGCAAACTGGGCAGCGTTCTTGAGAGCAAGTACCCTCTCCTGCGGAATGCCCCATTCCTTCAAGCCCTCGCGCCAGGACATGGCTGCATCGGCGGCAACCTGCTCGAGACTCTTGCCCGCCCGGCGCACCAGCTCGGAATCGATCCAGGGCTGAAAATCCTGCGGGAGCATATCAGGAAAGTGCAGCAGCAGGTTTGTAAGATCGCCTTTCGGATCGATGATGATGGCCGGAATGCCTTTCAGCGCGGCTTCCTCCAGCAAAATGACACACAAGCCGGTCTTGCCGGAACCGGTCATGCCGGTAACGACCGCGTGAGTGGTCAGATCCGCCGGATCGTAAGTAACCTGTTTTTCTGTGACAACCTTCTTAATGGGATCGTACGCGCGTCCAAGATAAAAAGCTGAGTTGGCCATAAAATGTCTCCGAAGCCCTGACCGAATGGGAGACGGGCCAGGGTGAGGGGAATTAGAACGAACGTGCTAGCCTAATGTACTCCATTTTACAGCATCTTTCAAGCTATAAAAAAATGCGGAGGTTTTCCTCCGCATTTTTGCGTGTCAATCGTCGTCTTCGCTGCCAGAGGTGTGACTATCCCCTCCAGAATCGCCATAGCTAACATGACTGTCTGAGCCATCCTTCGAAGAATCGTCCTCGTGATCGGAATCGGGGGTCTCGCTATCTTCGACTTTCGGCACTTCGCCGTCGGGAGCTTCGCCTGAGCCATCCTCAGATTTTTGATCCCGCCCTTCGTGGTCTTCCTCTTCGATCTCAAACTTATTATCGTCTATGTCCGGAAGCGCGGCGCACGGCGGCAGCAGCTCGATCTTTTCGGCCAGTACAGCCAGATTGCCCTGGGTA